>JBAZWT010000010.1:10438-42361 GCA_041660205.1 Candidatus Babeliales bacterium | reverse complement strand
CATAGCTATATGTGCATTGCTGCAAAAATTGAAATTTTACTCATGCTTAAATATCAGCATCATGAAAAAATCATCTGATGACTTTGATCAGTATCTCAATCATCAAAATTCATTCACCATCTATCCTCTCGACAAAAATAACGAGTTAGATGTGAATAAAATGTGTCAATTGTTTGACGATGCAGAAATTTATAAAAAATTAAATGGATATGAACAACAAGAGCTTAAAAATTCTTTGCTAACTCCTTACTATCAAGCTTTTTTGGCGCATGATAGTAAGGGACAAGTTTGTGGAGCTCTTGTGTACATTGTTCTTTCAGATGACAGTGTTTATAAAATAGAATATTTAGTTGTTCACAAAGATTATCGACGTCAAGGAATAGCTAAAACTCTTATTCAAGCAGTTCAGAAACTTGCTTTTGATAACGAAATTAAAGCATTACAAATTGCTGCACTTGTTGAAAATACTAATGCCTTACATTGCTATCAATCAGTTGGTTTTGTTGAAAAACATGTATTGATGAAAATGAAAAGTATAGCGGCATTCATTTAGCTTTAGGTGGATTCAACTGTCAAGTGCAACACTAACATATAATTCCTAACTTGTTACATTCAACGCTAAAAATTTGCATAGGAGTTGCAAAGTTTAGCGTTTTTCTTGGGCGATTGTTTATCTTATTTTCAGCCTCCTTGAGTTGTTCTTTTGTGATAACCAAAAAATCAGATTTCTTTGGAAAATACTGTCGCAATAAGCCATTTGTATTTTCATTAAGACCTCGTTGCCATGAAGCATATGCATCAGCAAAAAAGTATTTCAAGCTTAGTTCTTTAGCTATGGCTTCATGCTCTGCAAACTCTTTTCCATTGTCCGAAGTGATTGTATGGATCACCGCTTTCAGCGGTTTGAGCAATTTAACAATTGCTCTTAAAATTGATTGAGCGTCCTTATGTTTTACCCACGTCATTTTCAAAAATTTTGATACTCGATCAACAACGGTCACAATCAATCCTTGATGATCTTTTCCAACCACCAAATCAATCTCCCAATCACCGATTCTAATTTTTTTGTTAACGATTTCAGGTCTGTCGTGAATGCTCACTTTGTTCTTAATTTGACCTCGATTGTCTTTAGCTCCGCGCTTTCGTTTTCGAATATGGCGACCATGGCGAAGATGAATGTACAGCATCCCTTTAGCTTTTTTATCTTGCCAAATATGTTGATAAATTCGCTCAGGACTTATCAAAACGCCTTCTTTGGCAAGTACGCCAGAACAAGTTTCTGGACTCCAATCCTGGATAAGCATAGCGTTTATTTTTTCTATCAAAACAGCATTCATTTTTGTAAATTTCTTTGCCTTTTTTCTTCGATTCACGGCTGCTTCTTGTGCTTGCAATGGCCTATAACCACGCCCACCTTTATTCCTGCGCAGTTCTCGACTAACAGTGGATGGATTTTTTCCAATTTCTTTTGCAATTTCTCTCATGCTTTTATGGGCTCGTCGATGACCATAAATTTCGCATCGATTTTCTTGGTTCAATTGAGTATAATTCTTCAAGCAACACCTTTGGTTTTTTTTGATTGTTTTTCTTCAAAACTAATTATCTCAAAAAGTTACAGGTGTTGCACTTATTACTTGAATCTACGAAGTAAAAAGTTCCAGTTTTAGGTAAAATAAAAATTGAACCGATCATTTCTTTGTGTTAAATTATGCCATCTTGAAATTCTTGCACAAAGGAAAAATTATGGAAATTGTTTGCAGCCAATGTTCTCACGTAATGCCACATGCTCAAGCTGCGGGCTCTCTTGTTGGTGAAGCTTTATCTCTTTATAAAAAGCACTTGGAGCTTTATCTTTCTGCACAAAATTTAGCAATACAAACACTTTCAGCCAAAGAATTAACAATTAAACGTGGCCTTATCAATAGTTGTTCAGAAATGATGACTAACTTCATAATAGGACTCATTAATAACCTGGAAGTCCAATGCCCAAAATGTCATAAATTTACTCAATGGACCGTTCAAAAAGATCATTTTGGCATTGAAATAGCAACCACTACTCCGTCAGTGAAAGAAACGTCTGTATGAAAAAAATAGCTTTAATGGTTCTTCTTTATTTTTCAAATATGCATTCTGAAAATAATTTAGAGAATAACTTTGAATCTGTACATTCTGAGAAATTTTCGGAAAATAATTCTCAATGTATGTATGTTGCAAATAAGCACCTTACGCCGTATTCTTTTTACTTTTTAACGAAACAATTTTTATATCTTACTTGTTTTTTGTATTGGATCATTGATTTGCAAAAAATAAAAGAATGCCTTGTTTGTTGCGATGCATGCAACAATTGTCTTGATTGTTTTTACACTTATGGATTTTTTTCAAGCGCTGCCGATAAAAAAGCAATAAAAACATTACAAAAACTCATGCGTATAGGAAATAAAAAGCGCCTGATCAGTTTTTTGGTTAAATTGTACAATGCAAAATCTATGACCTGTAATAGATGTGGTACCTTTTCTGGATGGCATGGTCCAAATCAAAATTCTGTAGCAAATACCCAGGCTGTTTAAAATTGATTCATGTAATTAACGTTTGTTCTAATTTTAAATTATGCATTTTTTTGATTGGCATGCCAGCCAGCAAAAATGTGACAATGCGAACATTCAATTTGTAATTGGTTGCATAGAGGTAGCATAAATTCTGCAATTTTTAAACCATCTCCAATAGTCATTAATTGTTTTAATGTACCAAGGTTTTTTTGATCTCTTTGACTGCTCAGTATGCCTCCCAAATTAGAACAGCAGAGCTGTGCATTGCACTGATCGCAAAATATAACAGCCTTGTCAATTTCGTCTTGGTTTATTTGTGATTCTATTTTTGCACAGAGGTATAATTCTTTAAGCCATATAAGTTCTGGAAATTTTTCAATAAACTCTGTTGGAACATCAAATGGGTGCTCTGATGGTTGTACTGTGAGAAATGACAGAGTCAGAATACATAATAAAAAATTTGCCTTGCACATACTACTCTCCTTTTTAATGTAATAGATTATGAACGACTTGGAATCCAATTAATATATTGCTTACATTTTGGACAAGGAATTTTCTGATTGTTCATAAAACCAACCATGAGTTTATTGATACCGTTTTGTATGCTTTTGGTTTTATTTTCTTGATTAACAGGAGGAGTGTTATTTGCTTTGTACAATGTATATAATTCGCTTGATACATGCCCCATTAATTCCATTTCTGTAAACTCATATTTGCATTTTTCGCATAGCACTGACATGGTTGTTCCTTTACGGTTAAAAAATAGTGCAATTTCAATAGTGAATTATTTGTAACAAAAATGATTTTTTTAGCAAGATAAATCATGACTTTTGAAATTTAAAAATTCTAAAATAGTCCCCATTCACTTTTTCTTGTCCTTTGCGGATTAACCGTTGATTATAATTTTTTTCGCGATGTTTGAAAAAAGTGAAGGGCAAAATTCTACTGGACGCCATTCATTTTTTCAGTACTAGCGGGAATCGCTTATAATCTGTAAGTAAATGTAAAATGTCATTGAAAAAAATGAATGGCAAGCCAGCCCTACATTCTGAAAAGAATGGATGGGGCCATCTCTTTAAATGACTTTTCTTTAATTAGCGCCTTCTTGTCCGGCGTAGTATGTGAGCAAAGCGAATCACGAAGCCTGGATGGCGTGAAATTCAAAATAAAAAATTAAAATCCACTCGACGTGGTCTTTCGTAGCTAACTGCAAAGCAGTGCATAGCAGGGGCAGAGTAAGTGGTGGATTTTTTTATATCAAAAAGAAGAGCGTTATCATTTTTTCATACTTTGATAAACTTAAATAAAGATTACTTGACACCTGTTTTCTAGGATTTTTGCAATGACACATCAATTAACAAAAATCGATTTTTTTCATGAAAAAGAAATTCGCAAAGTTTTATTTAAAGGCGAGTGGTATTTCTCGGTGGTGGATATTTGTGCTGCTCTTGTAGAAAGTTCTGATTCGGGTGCTTACTGGCGAAAACTAAAACAGCGTCTGGTGGCCGATGGAAGTCAAGTCGTGACATTTTGTCACGGGTTGAAATTGACTGCTTCAGACGGTAAAAAGTATACAACTGACTGTGCAAACACTGAAGGCATCTTTCGAATCATTCAATCTATTCCTTCGCCAAAAGCAGAGCCATTTAAGGTGTGGCTTGCCAAAATAGGTAAAGAGCGAATTGATGAGATTGAAAATCCTGAGCTTGGCATTCAAAGGGTGAAATCTTTGTATGAAAAGAAGGGCTATGAAAAAAGTTGGGTTGATAAAAGACTTCGCGGTATTGTTGTTCGTCAAACATTAACAGATGAATGGTCGCAAAGAGGCGCTAAAAGATCGATTGATTTTGCAATTTTAACAAATGATATTATGCAGGGCGCTTTTGATTTGAAAGTCGATGAGTATAAAAAAGCTAAAGGCGTTGAAAAAGGCAATTTGCGAGATCATATGACAGATCTTGAGCTTATCATTACCATGCTTGGCGAAGCGGCAACAACTCAGATCAGTCAACAAAAAGATTCTTAGGGTCTGCCAAAATTAAGAAATGATGCGAAGACTTTTCTGGAATGTTTTTAATTAAGTCCGTCTTCGCCAAGGCTTCGGTCGGACAGTCTTCTATGCAACACTACAATATTTTATTGTTTTCAATGCCTTCTGTGGTGGCGTAGCCAGACGAAGTTGCAAAGCAACGAAGACTGGAGGAGCTGTTGCAGGTAGAGCTCGTAAAGATCTTGAGCAGCAAATTGGCACAACTGTAATTTCAAAAAATAATGTTTTGCATTCACCTGGTTCAGTAAAAAAAATTAGATCTACAAATTATTAGAATTTTTAAATAATTCTTCAACTTGCTAACCTTGATTGTTATTCTTAAGGCCTAAGGCCTTACAAAAATGATATTTATTTAAAATATATTTAGAAAGTTTATGAATGTTAATTATTTACATAGACGGCGATGCTTGCCCGGTAAAAGAAGATATTTTCCGTATTGCTAAGCGACATAACTTACAGGTGTACTTAGTAAGCAATAGTCGTTTGAATATGATCGTTGATGAAAACGTACATAAAATACAGGTTGGGTCTGATTTAGATGCCGCAGACAATTGGATTATTGAGCATATAGAAATTGATGATATTGTGATTACTGTAGATATCTTACTAGCTGGTCACTGCCTAAAAAAGGGTGCTCGTGCAATAAGTCCAACAGGAAAAGTTTTTAATAATAACAATATAGGTGTTGCCAAAGCAATGCGTGAATTACGTGCTTATTTACGTGAAACAGGAATAGCTCCAAGTTATAACTCCACTTTCTCCAAGCAGAAACGCTCTCTTTTTTTACAGGCGCTAGAAGAGATGATTCAGTCAATAAAAAGAATTTCTTAAAAAAAAGCAAATAAACATTAACCAAATAACGGTGATATTAACCATTGAAAACAAAAGAATATTTGTTCCCAATTTTTGCACCAATCCCCTTATCCCAACGATATACTGCTTCAATTAAAAGTTTGAAGAGAAAAAGACTCCACCAGCGTTTGAATTATTTGACCCCTGTGAAATACTATACTAACTGGAAGGCGGAAAATCGTACTTTTTAGTCTCATATGTATAAAATGAGGTCACCCCTTTGTGCGCTTAAAGTGTTTCTGATATGCTTAAAGTGTGTCAAAACACCTAATTTTATGGGGGTCTTATGTTAAAAAATAAATTATTATCAATAGCGTTCTTAAGCTTAACAGGATTTTTATATTCAAATTTTGAGATTAGATTACTGGATCAGGAAAATATTGGCTTGGTAACAGAAAAAGCCGATATTTATTATCAAAATGTCTTGAATTATGCATTACATCATGACGATCCGGCTTTAGTTTGTTTTTTGCCATCAGGAGAAGTTTGTGGGTTTCTATCAGCAAATTATCCTGACTCTGATGCTAAACTCAATCTCTTGAGCATAAGCGTGTTTAATATGGACAAGAAAAAAGAAATTATAATTGCATTGTTAAATAGCTTTGAAAAAAGATGCAAATCATTAGGCAAAAAAAATATATTTGTTGAGTATTCTTCAGATGATAAAGTTATGAAACAAATTTATAATAAACTTGGCTATCAAGAGATTTCATTTTTAAAAAAATCATCTATATGGTTGCTGCAGCATACATTTGGGTATTTGATACTTGATAGTGCAGCAAAAGGTGTTTTCATAAAAAATAAAACTTTATGTAAAAAATTATAATATTTTAATATTATTTTATTTAGTATCCAATGGTCTATTCAGAATTTTGAATAGACCTTTTTTATTGAGATTTTTGTGCTCTAAAGTAGTTGCGTATTCGACGTAAGCTTTCGCGTAAAGCTTTGCACCTTCGTTAAAGCTTTACGCACATACGGCAATTGATATGGTCATTAAATTTAAAAATCCACCAGCTCTCTCAGGTGGATTTTTTATGTCTGAATTCTTATAGTTTGGTTAATCAGGGCTAGATAAGCATTGATTGTTATCTAATTATACTTGTGTTATAAAATCTGTATGATGAATTAATTTTAAAAAATGAAAGATGTCTTATGAAAAAAGTCTTATTGTTTTTTGTAATTTTGGTTGGTGTAACGCAAGGAAAAATTTTAAAAGCTTCACAATCTAAACCGTGTAATAAAAATTCTTGCTTTCTTAAAAACGGAATGTCGTTTGAGACTTTTGAGCGTAAGTTTAGAGAACGGTATTTTAATCTTTTAATTCCGGAAATTCAACTTATGGAAAAATCGGAAAGTCGTTATAAAGATGCAAAAATGTTTTTAGGGGCTGATAACATAGAAAAAATGAATATTGGCTCTTTAGAGTGGGACATACTTCATGCAACAGGGCATCATAATAAACCTTGGTATAGTAAAAACGTGTCTCTTGTTCCTTGGTTAGCTGTACATGTACGAATGATTGTTGGAGCTAAAAAGATTGTAGATAATTATAAATGTAACATTATTTCTCCATATTCATTTATTGGTAAAATGGCGGCTAGAGCGGCAACTTCACTTGTAGCATATGGTATTTGTTGTCATTACAGACAGCGGCCTTCTGAATACTTTGCAGATAGTTTTGCAAATAAATATGCATCTAAAGAGGCATTACAAGGAGGCTACGATAGTCATATAAAACATAAGAAAGAAGGGCGTCTGTTTTATAATCAACAATGCATGCAATATATATCGCAGGCTATTGAAAATGAAAAACAAAAATTAGGTAGAGATCTGACAGTTGACGAGCAACAAAAATGGGATAATGAAAAGCAGAAAGCAGTGAATGGATTTCCATCAATAGTGTACACATTATTACATAATATGGATGATCCAGCCCATCCTTCGTCTGAGTCTCGGGCAAATAGAGTTGCAAAAGCAATGGAGAGTCGATTTGGCGTTAAACCAACAGTTTAAAATATATATTTGTTAAAGATTTAAAAATCCACTCATTAAAAAATCCACTCGGAATGGTCCTTCGTAGCTAACTGTAAAGCAGTGCGTAGTAGGATTAATTTGAGTGGATTTTTTTTATGAGTAAAAGCGGAAAGAGTATTCATTTTTTTTAAATGATTGACTTTGTGTACTTCAATTTGCTGGAGTCAAAAAATAATGAATCATTATTAAAATAAAAAGAGGATGTAGGATAATGAATTTTAAAAAGATTATAGTAACTTTTATGGTAATGGTCCCATACATTATGATGGCTGAAGATTGTTGTAACACATCTTCATGTGATACGTCTGCGTGCAATCCAATAAGTCAAAATTTATGGCAACCTCATGCCTTTTCAGGATACAGTTCTACTAATTTAATTCAGATGAAAGATGCCTATGATAAAGGCGTGCAAGCTAATGATAGCAGAGAGCGACTTTTTTATATTTCTTTAGCTGGTCAATACATGCAATCATTTGGTTGTAATAAATTAGGTTCATTACCTTTTTGGTCTGGAACAAGCACTATGACTATTGGTACTAACGATGGAAAATCAGACCTTGATGCTTACCAATTTGGTATGGGAGATGTTACAACTCCAGGATCAATTACATTAAAACCTAAAGTGCAACATTTTGGTGTTGATGCACAGTGGTATTACATGCAACATGCAACTGGCCGTGGTGTCGTTGCTAAAATTGATGCACCAATCGGAGCAATGAAAATAACTTCAAAACTTTGTGAAAAACCTGCGGTACTTGATAATACGGCTGATACTGTGTGGACTCCTCCCTATCCTGCAGTTGCCAATCGTCCACAAACATTAACCGCTGCGTTTCAAGGTGGAGCATTAGGCGACAATTCAGTACAATCACAAGTGCTTCATCCGATAGCGCTTTACAAAGGTAGAATTGGTGGTTGCTGCCCTCAAACTGCAATTAGACTAGCAGACTTATCGTTTACGCTTGGATACAATTGCATCAATGATGAGCGTGGCATGTTTATGCTTGGATTTAAAGTAGCATGTCCAACGGGTAATGTTCCAACAGGCGATTATGCTCTTGAGCCAATTTTTGGCAGAGCTGGACATTGGGGAGTTGGTGGAGAAATATCAGCTTCATATCGCGTGTGGCATGATGATACATCGCAACTTCGTCTTTGGGCTCAAGGTGAAGCATTGCATTTAATCAATGGCCGCAGTCCAAGCTTTAGATCATTTGATTTACTATCAAATGGTAAAGGTTCTAAATATCTGCTCTTGCAATTTTATGCAGCAGTAAATCCTGATCTTACAGCAACTCCTGCAAATCCTACAGGCAGAGTAGCTTCATTTATTACACAAGCAGTAAACGTTACGACATTTCCTGTAATTTCAAATATTGGAGTTGAAGGTTCATTTGCTTTGATGTTGGATTATCAAAGAAAGAATTGGAATGTTGGTTTAGGTGGTGAGGTTTGGGGAAGATCACGCGAATGTTTATCAATTGATTTTTGTAATGCATTGAAATACGGCATGGTTAATTTAAATGATTATGCTGTACTTGGTCGCCAAGTAAGTAACAATATAGACACAGATACAACTTTAACTTATTGCGAACCTTTGGCTAAAATAAATCAATCTGTTACTCGTCAAACTACTGACGTAAATGCTTTCCCTGATCAAGTTAAAGATGCTCGCATCGCAGCTAACCGTATTTCTGAAGATGTAACTGCAGCGCTTGATATCTGTGGAGCACAAGCACCCCGTGCAATTACTGGTAAAGTGCTTGGTGAAGCTGGACATACTTGGAGAGATAATTGTCATACGCCAAATCTTTCGGTGTTTGCTTCTGCTGAATTTACCGATAAAAAAAGCGCTATGATCAATCTTTGGTCAGTTGGACTTAAGGGATCAATTATATTTTAATTAACAAAAAAATATGTAGAAAAAACTTTTATTTTTACTTAAAAAGTTTTTTTTAAAAAGGACAGAGCATGAGATTATGTTCAAAAATAGTACATTTTCTAGTTACTTTTTTATTAACACCGGCGCTAATGTTTTCAGCGCCTAATTCAAACCAAGTATTAATAAAGATTTCTACGATTAATGATTTATACCAGCCAGGAAATAGTCATACAAATGTTCCTCCAGCATACTTAACAAGATGGCAAAATATACCACCTTTTATTGGTGCAGTTATTGCTCAGCAGCAGCAGCAAGAGCCAATAAATCCTGTTAATCAAATGGAGATAATAGGAGATGTTGATTTTACTGGTAATATTATGACCATCAATCTTTCAACATCTATTTCAGAATTAATTATTACAGGAACAGTTAATGTTGTCGTTCCTGTTGGTGGAGATGTAGTAGTTCTTGTAGGTGGAAGTCCTCAGACACTTCCTGCACATCTGATTGTGTCTAAAACCAATAGTCCAGGTAATTTTAGCATTGATACAGTTGTTGTGGTGCAAGGATCTTGGGAACAAAATTCTACTACGGTAACCGTAAGTAGTGGTCTATTCATGCTTGCCACTTCTGCAACTAAATATATGAATATTGTTGGTGGTTCCTCAACTCTTTCAGTTATGGGCTCACTTGACTGTTACGGAGGAGATGATGAGCTTCATCGTTTAGGATATGTATTTAATGGAGGAACAATAACAGCTAGCAACGGCATTACGATGAATTACAACATAGGTGCAGCAGGACTAGCGGGCATTGAAAATAGAGGAACAATTCAATCTGTAGATGGCAATATTACTATGGATTATAACAAAGGTGGAGACAGCGACACTAGTGGTGGTGGAGCTGGTATCGGTGGATCTACTGGTACTGGCGCTCCTGGTGGAACAATTACTGCGTATGGAGATATCTCGATGAATAATAATATTGGAGGCTCTAGTACTGGTGTTGTTGGTGGTGGTGGTGGTGCTGGTGTTGGTGGCGGTGGTAGTGGTGGTATTAATGGTGGTGTTGGTGGTGGTCTTGGTAGTTCTATATCGACAGCAACTGGATCAATCATTATGACGGCAAATAGTGGTGGTGCTACTGATGATGCTGCTGGTGGTGCTGGTATTGGTGGTGGCGGAGCTGGTTTCGGCGGAATTGGCGGAGCTGGTGGCTCTATATCGGCAGTAACTGGATCAATCACTATGACGGCCAATATTGGTGGCGTTGGCGGTGGTGGTAATAGTCTTGATGGTAGTGGTGCTGGTGTTGGTGGCGGTGGTGGTGGTTATTCGCGCAGTGGCGGAGCTGGTGGCTCTATATCGGCAGCGAGTGGATCAATCACTATGACGGCAAATATTGGTGGTGCTGGTGGTGTTGGTGGTGGTGCTGGTGTTGGTGGCGGTGGTGCTGGTCTTGTTACTGGTAGTGTTGGTGGTAATGGAAGTGCTATTTCTGCAGCGAGTGGATCAATCACTATGACGGCAAATATTGGTGGTACTGGTGGCGCTTTTGTTGGTGGTGCTGGTGGTGCTGGTGCTGGTGTTGGCGGCGGCGGCGGTGGTGATAGCATCGGAACCTCTGGTGGTGCAGGAAGTGTTATTTCTGCAACGAGCGGAACTATAAGTGATAATCATGGTGGCTCTCCTAGTGGTTCAGGCGGATATGGAGCTGATTTTGGTGGTGGTGGTGGTGGCCAAGCTGGTAACGGTGGAAATGGTACAACATATTCCATAGCTATTACTGCTCAGGCAACTTTTGCTGGCACTAATGGTGCTGGTGGCGTTGGTGGTACCGCATATACTTCTGTATGATTTTAACTTAAAAATATTTTAACGTAAGAAATAAACTAGGCTTTAAAAACTTTAAGAAAGTTAAAACTTTAACGTAGTTTCAATTTTTCACATCATTTTTAGATCTTTGTAAGAAAGCAGATTTATGGTCATGAAATATATACAATTTTTTGAGTAGATTTTTTTTTAATGTTTAGTTTTTACGCCGTTCGTGGTGAGTGTTCGACAAAGTCGAATGTATCGAACCATAAAAACTAGCCCTTAATTTATCCCTCGATACTTTTTGCTTTGCAAAACACTCGGGATGAACGACTGGGAGGGAGTTTAAATATCGAATTCGGGTTTTATGTGTAAAAAATGAAAGTATATTTATTTTCTTTAAATGGTTGACTTTGCCTACTTCAAAATTATTAATGTAAGATACATTTGTTTAAAAAGTAAAAGAGGTCGTATGAAAAAATCATTATTTTTAATAATTGCTTTAGGTTTCACAGCTCAAGCCAATTCAATAGAAGTCGGTAAGCACGACAGTAGTAAAAATTGTTGCTGGATACCAGGTCGTAAAAGTAACGCAAAATTTTCTGATGTAGAGCAAAAAAAAATATTTGATCAGCGTGCTTTCAAAAGTGGTGCTGGTGCTGATTACGAATTTTCTTTTGCGCAAGAGCATCAAGAATTTATTGGCTTTCAGGGTCAGATGAATTTTGAAGAACTTAGAAATTGCTTTCCCATTTTTAAAAATGGTGTTCGTGATTATCCATTAGCGTATTTGGATTCAGGGGCCACAGCACAAATGCCTCAGTCAGTGTTAGATGAAATTGTGGCTTACTATGCAACGTACAAATCAAACGTTGGCCGTGGAATGTATGAATTTGCAGAACATGCTACTTCAAAATTTGAAGAGTCTCGTGTTAAAGTTGCACGTTTTATCGGCGCGAAAAAAGAAGAAATCGCGTTTACCTCTGGTGCTACAGCAAGTATTAACTTAGCGGCACATATTTGGGGACAATGTCATATTGGTGAGGGTGATGAAATTATCGTTTCAGAAGTTGAGCATAACGCAAACTTTATTCCTTGGTATCAGCTTGCTCTAGAAAAAGGAGCAGTACTCAAAAGAGTTCCGCTCAACGATAGAGGTGTGGTTGAAGTAGAAACGTTACAAAAATATATAACAAATAAAACTAAACTGGTCGCAATCACTCATCAATCAAATATTTTGGGTACGATCAATGATATAGCTGCTCTTGCTCAAGCTGCGCATGCTGTTGGCGCAAAAGTACTTGTTGACGGTGCTCAATCTATTGTTCACCGCAAAATAGATGTTAAAGCATTAGATTGTGATTTCTTTGTTTTTTCAGGACACAAATTATTTGGTCCAACAGGCGTTGGGGTTTTGTATGTTAAAGAGGGATTATTTAGTGAGTGCCAATTATGTAATTTTGGTGGCGGAATAGTCTATTCTGTTACACCTGAACATATTGAATTTAAGGGTATGCCACATTGTCTAGAACCAGGAACTCCGCCTATTGCTCAAGTTATAGGTCTTGGTGCAGCAATTGATTTTATTGAAAAAAATATCAACTTTGAACAAGCGCAAGAACATGAAACATTTTTAGTTCACAGACTCGTAGATGGTCTACAGCAAATACCAGGAATAAAAATTATAAGTCCTATTCCTGCCCATGGTGAGCATAACAGCATGGTTACTTTTACCTACGACAAAATACACCCTTATGATATTGCGCAGTATTTAAGCCAGCACAATGTAGCTGTGCGAGCAGGATTTCACTGTGCGCAACCGTATCATGATAAAGTTGGCGTCAACGCTACTATTCGCGCAAGTTTTACCTTTTACAACACCCAGCAAGAAGTTGATTTCTTGATTGAGTGTTTGAAAAAGCTGCTACTCGTTTAATTGTAAGTAAATCCCCTGGGGGCTTTTGCTAAAAAAAGCCCTTCTGGTATACTGTTTTCATAATAAAACAGATTAATTCTTAGGGGGATTTATGAAAGAATTAAACGTACTTTTTGCCATAACCATTGGACTATTGCATGCAAAAGCCGATGCGATGAAAACCACGTATCCACTTGATCAGGAGGGGGCTAAAAAAGAAACCTTATTTAAAGATGGCGTTTCTTTTGCGCAAATGGAAGAATCTGCTCGAAAAAAATATCCAAATATTCCAAGTATTTTACTGACCGATGCGATGTTGTGCCCATTAACAGGAGCCGATATCGGAACAGATGCGGCTTATGTTGCTGATACTCAAAGTATTTGGGCGAGCAGAACAACAGCTGATAGACTTAATTCTAGAGCCTTTGAATGGGTAATGCTTCATGAAACTGGGCATGCTCAAATGCCTTACGCGGTTCATTCTATTATGGGAGTTGCTGCTGCTGTATACTTATCAACTGGTTACTATTGGGGTGCGCACAAAGCAATGCCCTATAAAAATAGAATAACAAAATATGGTTCAAAATATCTTGCGGCTTGGGCTGCTGGTACTATTGTAAATCATACTTTAATGAAAGTAGAAGAACGACGTGCAGATAATTGGGCAAATAAAACTGCTGATGCTCAAGCTTTACAGGGCGGTATAGAATATTTTGAAACTTTTAAAATTAAGCAGCAAGAAGAGTGGGCAAAAATTAAACTATCTTCTGTTGTACCATTTAGCGTAGCAAAATATTTTATAGATCCAATTCATCCTTCTATAGATAGTCGTGTAGTTAAATGTAAAACGGCATTAAAAAATCGCTTTGGCATTAATGCATAAAATATAAAAATATTAAACATAAAAAAGTCCCTGTTTTGGCTTCGCTGAGATGGGGATTTTTTTTTGTTCATGTAAATCTCTTGTTTGCGCTGAAGTTTTTTTGTTAGAACTGAGATTAGTAAAATTTCTAAACGGATTAATAAAGGGAAAAAATATGTTTCATAGAAAAGAATTAGCTAAATTTCTTTCAGGATTTTTGGCTCATGATGTTATAAGCCATATCTTTTTAGCTGGAAGTGGGCTGCTTCCTTTAAGAATGTTTGGAATTATTGTAACGCCTGAATATAACGCAGCTGTTATCATTGTTTGGTCAGTTGTAACGGTAGCGTTGGTGTATTACGCATGGTTCAAAAAGAAATAAAAAATTGATTTGAACAATTTCGTAAAATAAAACCCAAGTATATTAATTATGCTTGGGTTTTATTTTTTTCAGTGAGCAAAGGTGTGAAAACAAAATCAGCAAAAGGACGATTCTTTTTTAAGAGAGATCAGTTTTTGACAAATCAAACGATCCATTTGATGATACAAAATCAAACAGTTTAAAGTAAAAAAAGGAGTATTGTATGCCGTATAAAACTAATGATGATCTTCCAAAAAGTATTTCTGATCATTTACCAGAGCATGCTCAAACGATTTTTCGCAAAGTTTTTAATAATGCTTACGAGCAATATGAAAGTGAACAGCAAGCCTTTAAGGTAGCATGGGCCGCTGTAAAAAAAGAATACGAAAAAAATGAGCAAGGTCAGTGGGTTGCCAAATGACGCCTAATGTTTGTATATATCAAGTTTATCAAATCTAATGTCGAATTTAGGTTAATTACTTTCCCCTAATTACAATTAAAAATGATATAGATGCTTGATTATAAGCGCATAGTCTGGGTTAAATTAAGTTAAGAGACAGTTTGATCAGTCTTGTTGTCGTTGCAACGATCAGCACAACAGCACCAGCACGGATATGTTATGAATAGGCAGCACCATAAAGATGCTATACTGTCGCAACAACAATCCTTACAGTATGATGTATCGTTATCAATGGGCTTAACTTGTGCGGCTTGTTGGCTAACGATATTTACATTAGAAACTGGCTCTAGAGAAGTTTGCTGACTTGGATAAGTTGAAGCAACCATTAGACAGCATGCAAAAGCAATAAATAATTTTTTCATAGTAACCCCTAAGCTAAAAATGATAGATGTGCCTGATCATAAACTTTCAGGGTGGGCAAAGTCAAGAAAGGTTACAAAGAAGTACCTTTGAATTAATAAAAAAGGGATTGTGGCTTTGTGAGGAAAGTCAGTTGTCTACAATCTGTCGACAACTGACTTTCTGGATTCCCGCCTGCGCGGGAATGACAGTGTAAGTAGCAACTTGTTTTGGGTTGATATTAATCAATCCTACCAAGCAAAAAACAAGATTAAACGCTTTTTTACAGAGTCTTTATAAAATCTTGTATGACATCAAGCGGTACGACCGTGTCATATTGGCCATCTTGTGCATCTATAAATTCCGTAGTTTTGACACATCGGTAAGAAAGGCCAAGTGTTTGGCAAATATAATAAATCGTGGTATCTCTGCGGGCTTGGAAAATATCGATTACTTGTACCGTGTCATTACAAAAAATAACGTTGGCCATACCAGAGCCAAGAGCCCCAACAACGATATCAGCGTTATTAAATAATTTTATTTGCTGCACAAGAGATAAATCGCTCAAAACATATTTTTCAAAACCTACGGCTTTAAACAGTTCAAACACTTCATCTTCATTGAGCATTTTTCGAGAGCCAGCATCTTTTCTTGAGATGAAAACTTTTTTACAACTTTGAAAGTTAGTTTCTTGCGCATTTGCGCCAGTTAAAAGTTTATTTCGTATGTGGCGTATGATGTATTCAGGCGTGTAATGAGATAATCTTGGACAGCCATTTGTGTAAACTTTTGAAACTAAAGATGGCACAATTAATTCATCGGCTTCTATAATAACGTTGTCAGATGCTTCAATAATTTTGCCCTGTGCAATTCCCCATAAATGCATAGCTTCTTTCATGTAGGATTTATGCATAGGTGCGTACACGAAATCATACTGTATGTCATGCAGCTCAAGCAGAGCTAGTCTACCCAGCACTTCAACAAGCCAATGGTAATAGTATGGGTAACCCGATTGCGCAATGACAGCAACGCGGCCAGCTTTTACGCTAGGTAAATTTTGTTTAGCAATTTCCCAGAAATATTTGGGCAAGAAAACATTTTGCCACATTAGATCATAAATGAGTTTGTCATCAACAAAAACCCATCCATCAAAACCAAACAGTTTTGCGTTGGTGATATTTAAAATGAAAGTTTTTTGAAAAGCTCCTTGATATGGATGTAAATAATGGTTATCGGTAACGGGTAATGGTTCGTAGTTGAACGTGATTGCATCCTGACATGGTTGGTAGGTGATATTGCTACTTGTTGCCATGAGATCTGAAAGCGATATCAGATCGCAATGCCAGGAATGGATTACAAGAGAATGAAGAAGAGTTAAGACGAGTAATTTATTTGAATTATTTTTTAACATTTGGTTCCTTTTAATTTTGTTGGACTAATTAATTACCCCTCGATACATCCGTCATTTGTATAACAAATGATGGACACTCGGGGCGAACGCCGAACAAAAATTTATTATAATGAGGCGCTTGTATTGATTTGGTCTACGTGTCCTTTTTCCTTATCATCGTTCATCTAGGTCCTGCCTATGTATGCTTTCTCCCACCTGTCGCTGCTCCCGACCGTGTCCGCCATAGCTGCAAGCGACGGCTGGAGTGTTTTGCAAAGCAAAAAGTATCGAGGGAAATAAATAGCTTTCAGCTCCCTTTATTTAAACCATGAATATATATCATGTAACCACGGTTCAGAGTTGAAAGTTTCAATATCTTCTGAAAAAGATATGTAACCATACGTTTCACGATTATCAATGTATTGCGTCATGTTGTTTTTTCGTGCTGTGTCACTAAAAATAACGTATTCATAACGTCCAGAATTATCACGATACCAAACATACGGCAAGCATTCGCGGCGAACTAAATAAGTACAATGCACAACTGGAACTTGAATTAAACCAATAATCTGACGATTGAAAATCATTTCGTAAAATGGCGTTTGTGCTAAGTAGCCGTTTGCATCAATAGCTGCATGATAATTTGAATAATAACAATGACCTGTTACCAAAAAGGGTGCAACGATTGGTAGTCGTACGTTCATTAATTTTTCAATGGTATGAGGTTTAATGAAATTGTCACAATCGACAACAAAATAATGTGAATTATGATTATAGGCCCATTGAACAGACAGTTCTCTGATTTTTCCTAAAACTTCAAATCGCTCACCATTCCATTCATGCTGTTTGTATTGTTGTACTTTTTGCACAACGTCAGTTGCATCAAAAAAAACTTCTGCATACAAATGAGCTACTTTATCAAGCCACTCCGACAGAATTTCAACAGTGTTATCATTATTATTATTGGTTCGAATATATATTTTTGTTCGGTCTTTAGGCCATGTTTGTTGTTCAATGCACTTAAGAAGCAAAGGTAATGTATGCGCTTTATCTTTAGCTAAAATCGCAATAGTGACAAAATCCTTTAATTCGTTGTCTGAGCGTAGATCTGCTGATGTTGCAATACAAATGAAAGCAAAAAAGAGATGTAATTTTTTTAACAGATTCATAGTACGTAATTCCTTTTTTTTATAAGTTTGGGTTTTCGTTTAAAAAGTCTTGAATTAAGTTCAGGGGCATCTCACTTGGTTTAGCCCAAGGGCCACCGCGCTCAAGATCTTGCAGCGTAGAATTATTAATGTAGCTGTACTGCAAATCAAACATGTCAGCAACGTAAAAAAACGTTGCATCAACGAGTGATTGAATAATTTCTACGTAATGAGTTCCTGGTTTACAAAACATAACGTTAGTGCTTCCTGATCCAACAAAAGACACAATCGTTGTAGCATTATGAAATAACGCAATTTGCTGAGCTAAAGATAACGATGTTAACTCATATCTTTTAAAACCAAGTGGCTCAAACAAAGCAAAAATTTCATCTTCATTCGGGATTGCTCTTTTGCCGCCTGCATCTTTTCGTGATATAAATATTTTTTGACCATAATGCTGCGCATTATTTAAAACAGTATTGCCAACACCGGCCAGTAATTTTTGACTAACATGTCTTAAAATAAAATCTAAATTATAGTTAGCGCCATACACGAGCTTGTCAGTCTGTGTGACAGATGTTGCCATTATAATTGTGCTAGCTTGTAAACATAATTTTGGGCAAAGCGGTATGATTTTAGATTGATCAATTCCCCATAGTTGCAGCGCTTCTTGCATAAATTTGTTGCCGTAAGGCACGCACAAATAATCATACTCAATGTTATTTAGTTCAAGTAGCGCCAATTGTCCCAGCACATCAAATATGAAGTGTCCATAGCAATACGGATACAGATGAGAAATAACTGCTACGCGCCCTGATACTCTCATGTTTGTTGAGACATGAGGTATCTCGAACTCTTGACCGCTAAAATAATTTAAGCCTTTTATTTCTGTTTCTTTTATAAAGCAATTATTTACAAACACATAGCCACCGCCATCCAAGTATGCTTTACCATTAGGTATTTCTAAAACAGAGGTCTCTAGAAAATATCCCTCTGATGGGAAATATTTTTGTGCCACATCTTGGTAAAGCGGAAATGGGTTGATCTTAAAAGGAACTTTGTCGGTGCACGCTACGAGATTTGTTTGCGGATATTGCGCAACAAATTCTGATATTGAAACTTGTTTAATGGTCGTTGCTTGGATGTTTGAAAGCGACAAGAGGGATAATACGGCTGATATTGCGACTAAGGGAACACTGCCCCCACCTCGTTTTCCTTCCGACTTCGCCAAGGCTTCGACGGACACGTCGACGGACACGCGGGCTTGCTTGTGCGCCGTAGCTTTAGCGTAGGAGTAATCCGGGGATCCAGTTCTTGTGCAGGTATTAGTGAGCTTTGCAATAATATTTTTCATCATTATTTAAAATCTTTCTTTAAATTTTTTATCTCGGCATAGCTGAAAGCGAAGCCGGATCCTCTTTTTTCTCGAACCTCAGCACCGTGCCCGCCATAGCCAACGGCGACGGCTGGGTAGCTAAAAGCGAAGCCGGGTCCTTTTTTAAATCTTCGATTACCTTTTTAATAATGTACAAAGGCATATAGGTATTAGATTTCCAAGCAGTTACATACTCGGTAAAAAAAGTAGTTGTTTTTATAGGAGTGTAATGCAGCCCAAGCGTTTGGGATAGATACCAAAACGTAGCATCGTTAAGACCTTGGAAAAGTTCTACAACGCGTGTATTTTCTTGGCAATAAATAGAATTTGCAAGTCCAGTTCCTTGAGGTGATACGATAATGTCTGCGTTGTTAAACAAAAGAATTTGCTCAGCTACTGACATTTTTTCGAGCTGAAAACTATGAAAGCCTTCTGCTTGAAACAGTGCAAAAACTCGATCTTCGTTTAAGATGGTGCGCTGAGTAGCATCTTTTCTAGAAATAAAGACTTTTTTATGAAGGTCTAGTGTTGGTTCAATTTTTTGTGCAGCAGCTAAAAGTTTTTCTTTAACGTACTTCAAAAGGTGCGGTTGTGCGTAGCATGAAAATAAAACACAGCCAAAACTTACGTTGGAAACAAGTGATGGGATAATGAGCTCATCAGCTTGAATACAAAATGCTCCATGAGTAGGATTGATAATTTTTTCAGTTGGTATGCCCCATAAAGCTAAAGTTTCTTTCATGAAGTGTGCACTTTGCGGAACGTAAAGATAATCATACTCCACGCCAGCAAGCTCGAGCAGGGCTAAACGACATAAGACTTCGGTAGTCCAATGCCAATAATTAAAATATGCCAGCTGCGCGATGACTGCTACGCGTCCTGATACGCGTATGACTTGGTCATCAGGTATTTGCTGCACAAGGTTTAAATGTTGTTCAATATCTTTCCACATCATTTCTTTGATGAAGTGATCATTGGTAACCACAAAACCATATTCTCCCTGAACTCTTCCATTTGGAATAGTTAAAATAAATGTTTCTTTAAAAGAACCTTGGTTAGGGTGAGATGCTGGATTGATTGATAAAGGAAATGGTTCATGGTTAAAAGGTAGTTCATCGAAACATTTTTGATATTGAATCGTTGGATCGAGTTGCAGCAATTCTTGTAGCGGCACAACGTCAAACCATAGGTTTGCTTGCACTGCAAGAGGCGTGAGAATTAAAATAGTTAGAAAATTGATTTTGCTAGAAAGAGACATTTTTTTACTTCCTTTTTTTATTACCTCGGCTCAGCTGAAAGCGTAGACGGGTAGGGTGTATTGAGTTATCAATTTTGATGGCAAGATCATACCATAAAAATAGAATTTTTAATCTGAATTTAAAAATTGTTGATATATGCCATTGTGTCCTTTGACAGGGTGTTATCGATTTGATATTTTGGTGCCGTCATATTGCATAAAAAAAAGGCCCGGCTTCGCGCAGGCTACGTCGAGGCAAATAAAATTAAAGGAGATAAGTCTGTGTACAATCGTTTCACTAAAACAGTGTGTTTAAGTTTTTTAATCGTTGTTCCTGTTTACGCTACACGCATTAAACAGTTATCAGTCTTACAATTTGTAAAACAATTCCCAGAGGCAACGTGCCAGCAATGCACTCATAGATATCCTTTTAATATGACGCCGTACCCAGTGTTCCCACAAGTAGATCAAAACTTTTTTCCATCAAAGGGTTACTTTACCGACATGTTTATTTTGAGCATTGCAAACGGTACCGCGTACCGACATGGAAGTGGTGACGTTTTTGTAAATAATTGTTTTATAAAAGAAACACAAATCAAAAATATGAACTATTTTAGTGGTCCAGAGTTTGATATCCAAGATATTTCAAATATCATAAAAGTACCCGGTCGCGTAGCTGTTATTTCACATATTTTTCCTGAATGTTATGGTCACTGGATATTTGATGTACTTGGGCAACTAGCTCTGCTTGAAATAAATAATGTGCAGTACGATTATTTGTGTGTACCGTATCACAGCAAATTTATGAAAGAAACTTTGGATCTGTGGGGCATCGATCATAACAAAATTATTCCACTCACTCAAAATTTATGCATTCAAGCTGATACAATTATCATGGCAACATCTGTCACTCAAACAGAGGTGATGATTGGAAAAAATGCTAATTACAATGCTGATTTTTTGTTAAAACATGTTAGCCAAAAGTTACTTTCTGGTGTTGATTTGAAAGCTGCAGAAAGCACACAACAATTTTCTGAGCCGTCATTATCAAAAATATTTATCTCTCGAAAAGACGCAATTGCAGGTCGAAGATTTGTTTCCAACGAAGATGAAATTTTTGCTTTGTTTCAGCCGCTTGGTTTTAAAAGGTATGAGCTAACGGCATTATCGCTGCCTGAGCAAATTGCATTATTTCACAATGCTACAACGATTGTGTCTTTTGTAGGATCAGGAAGTACCAATATTATATTTTGTAAACCTGGAACCCACTACATAGAAATTGTACAGAAAATGGTTGATGCAACTTTTTTTTATGTCTCAGATATTTTCAAATTAAATTATAGCTACATTAACAATTCTACTATTCCCGATCTTTTATACGGTCATCAACACAGCCAAGAAGAAACCTTTCCGATTGAGAAAATAAAGAATTTCTTGAGTGAGAATCCTGAGTTTTAATGTACAAATACTTTGACTAAATCGAGCATTCGAGCTATATCTTGAAAGTGCATTTTGCATAAAAATATTAACGTTCATTAAGGAGAGTTCATGTTATTTCTAGTCGCCATTTTTTCATTATTAAGTTTTACGGTTCATGCAGACAACAATAAAGACAATTATTTAGATCTGATGAAAAAATGTCTTATGAATTCTATATACCAAGACAGTGGTCATAATGGTAATACATATCAGTCGGAAGTTCGTGAAAATGGCCGTGATTGGCCAAGTACTGCGCATACTATGATAGGGCTACACCGATTAAACAATTTACAAGATTGTGTTGAAGATGTTTTGAAAAATAATATTGAAGGAGATTTAATAGAAACAGGCGTATGGCGTGGCGGTGCTAGCATATTCATGCGTGCAATTTTAAAGGCATATGACAATACGGAAAAAAAAGTTTTTGTTGCGGATTCTTTTGAAGGTCTGCCAGTTGCTAATGTAGCGCTGTATCCTATTGATGCAAGTATAGGGTTTTTGGCTGATTGTAAAATATTGGCTGTTTCTTTACCTCAAGTTCAATCTAATTTTGCACGTTATGGATTATTGGATAATCAAGTTGTTTTCTTAAAGGGATGGTTTTGTGACACGCTTCCTACAGCACCTATCGAAAGATTAGCGATTATGAGACTTGATGGTGATTATTACGAATCAACAATGGACGCGCTTATTAGTTTATATCCAAAGCTTTCTGTTGGTGGTTATGTAATTATCGATGATTACTGGATACCATGTTGCGCTCAAGCTGTTCATGATTTTAGAAGAACATTTAATATTACTGATGAGATCATTAAAACAAAGGACCTGCAGGGTGCTTTTTGGAAGCGAACAAAATAATAGTTTTTGTTTTTTGTAAACATAGAGGAGAGTTCATGTTATTTCTAGTCGCCATTTTTTCATTACTAAGCTCTACTGCTCATGCAGACCACAATAGGCATAATTATTTAGATCTCATGAAAAAATGCTTAATGAATTCTATATATCAAGATCCTAATTCCTCTGGTATTCCGTATCATGCCGGAATGCGCGAAAATGGTCTTGATTGGCCAAGTGTGGCGCATACTATGATAGGCTTGCACAGATTAGATAATTTACAATTCTGTGTTGAAGATGTGTTACAAAATAATATTCCTGGAGATTTAATAGAAACTGGGGTATGGCGTGGCGGTGCTAGCATATTCATGCGTGCAATCTTAAAAGCGTATGACAATACAGAAAAAAGAGTTTTTGTTGCAGATTCTTTTGAAGGATTACCAGTACCTAATGTAGAGTTGTATCCCGTTGATGCAGTTATAGCATGTTTGGCTGATTGTAAAGAATTAGCTGTTTCTTTACCTCAAGTTCAAATTAATTTTAGTCGTTATGGTTTACTTGATGAACAAGTTGTTTTTTTAAAGGGATGGTTTTGTGACACGCTTCCTACTGCTCCTGTTGAAAAATTAGCTGTGATGAGACTTGATGGTGATTATTATGGATCAACCATGGAAGCTCTTGTTAATTTATATCCAAAATTATCAATCGGTGGTTATGTAATTATTGATGATTATCAAATCTGGTGCTGTGCTCAAGCGGTACATGATTTTAGAGATAAAATGGGCATTACCGATGAACTTATTCCAACAGCAGATAAGCAAGGCGCTTATTGGAAGCGTACAAAATAATAGATTTTTTGATCTGTAAAAGTTAAAAAAAGCATTAAGAAAGTCCCCGCTTAAAAACGGGGACTTTCTTTTAAAGAATTAATTACTTTTATTTAAATTCTTGATCACTTCTTGAATGATATCAAGAGGAATTATGGTACTTGCACCACCGCCTCTATCATGTAAAGGAAACTCTTTAGTTTTAACGCATGTATAATCTGCCCCTACTAATTGTCCTGTATAATAAAAGGTTGAATCAGCTCGCTCTTGGAATATTTCTATAACCTTTGTATGCGGCTTACAAAACATTATGTTGATGAGTCCGCATCCATTTGCTCCCACCACAATGTCAGCATTATGAAATAATTCTACTTGCTCTAAAAATGACATACTGCTCAGTACGTATCTTTCAAATCCTTCAGCTTCAAATAATTCAAACACTTCATCTTCATTAATCATCCGACGTCCTAAAAAGGGCGAACCATCTTTTCGAGAAATAAAAACTTTTTTGCTGAATTTGTGTTCGTTTGGTTTATGGCTAACCATTGGTAGAAATTTATTTCTATAGAATTCTAAAAGCCAAGTTGGCCAATAAACGCCACAAAGGATGGTGAGATCATGAAAGGTTTCTCCAGGAGTTGGAGCTAGTTTCCATGAAGATGATGGAACAATTAATTCATCAGCTTCGATATAATTAAATTCACCGCATGGTTGTATAATTTTTAAAGGATCAATGCCCCATACTGTTAAAATTTCTTTAATATATGGTTTATTGTCATAAGGTTTTTCATAAGGAATATAAAGATAATCATAATCTATGCCCATTAATTCAAGTATTGCAAGTCGGCCCAATAGATCTACTAAATAATGAGCATAATTTTCAGAACCGCGACGTGCAATGACCGCTACTCTTCCCGAAACTTTTCTTGGGTTAGAGAAATTTCCTGCATCAGACCAATGATTTATTATATTGAAGGCATACATAAGCCATTGGCATTGTTCGTTAAATTCCCGCAGCATATATTTTTCATCAATTATAATATATCCAGCATAAGTAGAAACGCGCCCATTGGGAATAGTTAAAACAAAGGTTTCAGCAAAAGTTCCTTTGTAGGGTTGATTTTCAGGGAATATGGATAATGGAAATTTTTCGTAATGGAATGTTTCAGCATCTTTGAATTTAGCGTAACCGATAGAATTGCCATACTTTCTTAAAAGAGTTTCAACAGAAATCATAGCAAGATTGTCTCGCAAGATAGGAACATCGTGCGCAGCAAAAATAAATGAAATGTTAAAAAATGTGCACAGTAGAATGAATGATTTTTTAAGTAATAACATATATTTTCCATGTTTAAACTATGGTTATGATAATTTTTGATGTTTGCTAATTAAGATTTCTAGAATGCCGTAATTTTTCTAATACGACCGAAACCATGAGGTAGATACATTGTTTTTTAAATATGTTTCATATTCGTTAGGCGTTATAGAATCTTTGAAATCTTTGAACCAAGGAAGATGTAAACAGGTATAATCTCCGGCAATTCGAATATGAGCACCGCTCATAAATTTTTTATTCACTAAACAAAAAGTAGTATCAATTGGAGCCTCATATAGTTCTAAGGAAGAGTTATTTGGATAATGTAATGGTTTTTCCCAAAAGGCACTTTCCCACTCCTTAATATCATGACCTTTATAAAACACATCCGTTCTTATTTGATCCGAGTCAATAAATAAAGCAAATCCAACTTTATGAGCTTTGAAGTAGTTCGATATTTCTAATAAAGTTTCAATAAAATTATGAGGTAAATTATTATTAAATTTTAAGTCAGGATCAGTCATTAAATAAACATCACCAACTAAATTTTGAATAAAATTCTTAGAAACTACAGTATGACCATGATTAATTTTTTGTCTGAGCAAAGTATATTTGAAATCATTAGCATAGTAATTCAATAATGGCTCAAAGCTACTATTATTATCTATAATGATAATATCGGAAGTATACTTTTCCAATTGAGCGACCATGTTTTTAATATAAGTATACTGGTTGTAACCGATAATAACGACTGGCATGTTCTTTTTTATTAAAGTCCCTGCATTATCTAAAGGCTCAAAAAGAATAGAGGTGAAGGGATTTTGTTTAATATAGGTAACTATGTCAGAACTTGGACAATTAGTTTTAAAGAATTTAAATAAGTATTCAAATTCATGAATGTTTTTATTTTTCCACCAATCTAAATGGAATGAAATGTACGCTTTTACGTTGTTGTGATAAGCAAAATACAATATATCTTCAAGAATATTTTCTTCACCACCTTCAATGTCACACTTAATAAAAGATATTTTTTTATTTTTTATGGCATCATTTTCATAAACAAAATCATGTATTAACTGTTTAAAAGTTATTCCTTGAATGCGGTAATCATTGGGATTGTTTGATTCATTTTTGATATATGAAATAGATTCATTGAGAACAGGACCGCGTGGTCCAAAAATAAACTGTTCACTTGTTTCTGCAACTGGTCGTGGGCAAGTAGTAACATTGAAACATTCGGATGCTTTTAAATTGTTTTGCAAACATTGTAAAGATACTGGATCTGCATCAACCGCTACAACATGGCTAAAATTTTTGCAGCACCATATCGCAGTAGTTCCAATCCAGGCACCTAGATCAATTGCTATACCATTAGGATCTTTTACCTGATCGAAAACTTCAAAAGTTTCTTTTTCCCAATTAGCAAATACATTTTTAGTAAAATGATCCGTGGTCGCATCAAAAGGAACAAAGGCATGCTTCACATTTTGTTTATGAACAATGATATAATTGTCATCTGCGTGTATTGCAAAAGAGTAACTCATAAAGAGAGTAACTAATAAATGGGGCATTATACTTAGATTTTTAAGCACTATTCTAACAAATTCTTTTAGGTTCATTTTTATTTCCTTATAGTTTTTTGAGTTAGGTATATAAAAAGTCCCTACTTTTTATAGGGACTTTTTTTAATCTGTTATGATAATTATTTAAAACATCCAGGCTTCATCTGACACTTCAAGGAATGAAGAGACTTTATATTGACCTTCATCTCTTAAAAACCAAAAATTACATGCTCCATAAATGGTTAAATTATGTTTTTGAGCAAATTGAACAATACCTGCTCGCACTGTTTTGAGCATCCAATCATCTCCGCACATAACTCCATGTGAATTCAACAGTGGATAGTAAAGTTCTAAATCTCTAAATACTGCTTCTGTTGCATGATCTCCATCAAGATAAATCATATCAAAGCTTAATCGAAATAATTTGAAAATTTCAATTACATCTTGCGATGCCTTTTTAACCGGAATAATTTTATCAGTAAGTCCTGCGCGTACCACATTGCTTAAAAAAGGTACATATCTTTGATTATGATAATCAGCTTCGTTTGTAAAATCCCAAGTGTCTATTGCATACAATCTACCATTTTCAGGCAAAAGTGATGCAATATGACGGGTAGATAGTCCATAATCAGAACCTATTTCTATAACATTAACGATGTTATTTGATGCAAGTAATTTTGCAACATATTGCCAGTTAACATAGTAACCAACAGGGTTGTATGGTTCTACGTTAGATAATGTATTATATGGATATGGTAATTTTGATAAATCAATATTTGCAGGATCAATCAAAGATATATTTTCGCGATAATGCTTATAATATGGAAAATATTTTATATAATCTTCTCTGAAAAAGCGTGGATCATTCCTCATCGATGCGAATGATTCATATGGATCATTTCCATTATATAAAGGATTAAATCCTTTTAGTTCAAACATAACAGCACAAAGAATTACTAATTTTAATATTTGTCGACTATTTTTTTGCATATATCTCCGATTTTTTATGCATTGATTGGTGGCCGAATTACAACTTTTTGTCGGGAAGCAATCTAACATAAAATAATATTTTTATTAACTGAATAATGATGAAATTACGAGCTGTTTGGTGTAGGTTGTTTTTTATTTACTTTAAAATAAGGAATTTTTTTATGTTTTCAAAAAAACAATCTTTTATAACATTGACACTTTTATCCGTGGTGTCGTTTGATTTATATACTTTCTGTGATTCATCTGGCTTCTGGGGCTATGCAAATTCTGCTGACACAGCATCAGTTGAAATTACTCAAGATATGTTTGAAAAAGAAGTTTTACAGAGCGACATTCCAGTGATTCTTGATGTGTACGCGGTATGGTGTGGTCCTTGTCAAATGTTAAAGCCTATCTTTGCACAAGTGGCACAGGAATTTAAAGATTCATGCAAATTAGTAAGTATCGATTATGATAAAAATCTTAAATTAACCTCTACGCTTGAAATTCGATGTTTTCCAACAATGCTTGTTTACCACAAAGGAAAAATAGTTCAAAGGCTTGAAGGCTTTCCAGGAAATAAAGAAGAGCTTGCTAAATTTGTTCAAGCAGTCGTTGACAGCGCTGCGCAAAATTAAATCTTACAAAATATGGTAAAAAAATGAACAAAAAAACAGGAGGCCAAAAGCCTCCTGTAGAGTGTATATTCAAATATTAAGCTTAACGCTTAACTAGGCAATAATTTCATTTGAAGTATGTGAATTAGGATGTAAATAGTTTATTTCTGTATCAAAAGCTCTTTTAGGATATGTAGGTTGAGTTTTTGTTAAACCTTCATTATATTTAGCTAATCGAGTTTTATAACGAGCTATTTCATTAACAGCGTTTTTATATTCTGGATATTTAGGATTTAAAATACTACCTTTACCACCTAACTTAGTTGGTTGTTTTTTTTGTATACCATGACCATCTCTACCAAATCTAGCAGGTTGTTTTTTCTGAACGCCGCCACCATTTCTACCAAGTTGGTTAGGTGCTAGCTGAGAATCTGTAGGAATTTCTAGTCCTGGCTCAAGATTAACTGAACTAGATCCTTCTTGAAACATATCGTCATCACTTAGATAAACAGGCTGAGAAAGTCCAAGACTATCAAAATTAGAAACTCCAGCGCCATAAATGTCAGAAGCACGAGGTAAAGGTTTATGATAAATTCCACCGCCGTTACGTCCTAGCTGATTTCTATAAATATCAGAAGCTGGAGGTACAACAGGCAAAGCTACAGATGACATCAATGACACTAAGGCAATAAGAGATAATTTTTTATTAGTACTCATTATTTTGGTCCCCTTTTTTAGGATTATATATACTTTTCACTCTTACAAGGTAGCAGAAAAAAGCCTTTGAAATAAAGGGTTTTGGGGCTATTTTTTCATTTTAACTTGCTGATGAGTTTATCCGAGTGGTTAGTGATTAAAAAAAGATCAGGTTTTTAGGGGTGAAAGGGAGCTGTTTTGGCTTTGTTAAACCAAATTCGATATTAGATTTGACTCATAAAAAAGCTTTATCTCTTCTCTCGTTTTCCTCTGGTTTAACCAGAGGACCCAGGATACTTAAAAATTATTCTTTTTATGTTTTGATTTATTCGGACAAAAACATCTTTAAAAACCTGGATCCTCTGATTCCAGGCTTCGCACAAGGCCTTACAATTAGCCTTAAGTTTTATGATTAAAATCGGTGTTCTTAAATAAGTGGTTATATTTCTTTAAAAAAAATCCCTCCACCGTCGTTCGTCCCGAGTGATTTCGAAGAAATAGTATCGAGGGATAAAATATTTTTAATCAACCCGAATTCGACATTTAAATCCTCTCCCAGTCGTTCGTCCCGAGTGAAATTGCAAAGCAATTTTGTATCGAGGGATAAATCAAAGATTAGTTTTTATGGTTCGATACATTCGACTACGCCGAACACTCACCACGAACGACGTAAAAACTAAATTTTAAAATAAATCTAATGTCGAATTCGGGTTTAATCAATATCCCTCGATACATTTTGCTAAAGCAAAACACTCGGGACGAACGACGGGGATGAATTAATGATAGTTGTATGATTGACAAAAGTGGTGTGTTTTTCAACGTAAAATTACAAAGTTTTTTAGATACGAACTTAAGGCTAATTGGAAGGCACAAGGCTTCGCCGGACGCGGCAAGTCAGCCGTGCCCGCCATAGCCAAAGGCGACGGCTGGGAGGAAAACGAGGGTGGGGTGCTTATTAATTTAGATGAGCATGAAACATTATTAAATAAGCGCTTTGATCAATGCATTTTTAATGTCGAATTCGTCCTTGTTTTAAAGTTTCTGTATAATAGTTACATACTTTTTAACTGCCCAAGTACTTTAACTCTTAGGAATCATATGTTAAGTCAAAAAATGTCTGCTTATTTCTATATTCTATTTGGTCTCTTTTTAATCATTTTCTTTGGTGGCGAGCTACTACTTAAATTACTTGGCATTTTGATTGGAATGATATTTATGGCTCAAGGCCTTGCAAAACTTGGCGCAATGAGAGTAGCATCAAAAATGAATTCTAGATTTTTCTCTGATGATGACTTTCGTCAGTAGTTTTTTATTTTTATAAGGAGTCTTGGTATGAATTTTTCTTTAGTTAAAGCTGCAAGTAAGTTTGCTTACAGCCAGTTGTATCAAAACACAAAGTCATGGTTTATGCTTTGTTTGAAAACATTTTTGATAGTATTTGCTATGACTTTAGGGTTGACAGTCGTTGCAGGCTCAGCCGTTATTTTATTTGGTCTTTTAGTCATTACTCCAAATATGTTACCAGTAAGTTCAGTCTGGTTTGCTCAAATAGTTTTTGCGATTGTTTTAGCGGCTTTAATCCTTCTGGCGCTTGTTAAAATCATAAATTTTGCATTTATTCCATTTGCTAACGCACTCGATGTGGCTCAAGGCAAACCAATGCGAAAATTTGAAAATAAAATGACATCATCCGCTTTGTTGTTAGTTACCATGTTAATGCTCGTGGCAATTGTTTTCGGACTGTTTTTGTTGATCATCCCTGGAATTATTTTTTTAGTTCGTTTTTCCTTAGCGCCATGTATTGTTATTGATGAAAGATGTGGCGCAATTCAAGCAATGTCTAAAAGCTGGAATCTTACAAAGAATAATTTTGCAGTACTGTTTCCTGTTGTTGCATGGACGGGGATACTGCAAAGCACTCCAATCATTAATATTTTTAATTACTTTTTTCCATTTACTTATTTAGCAATGTCATTTGCTTACGTATCGCTTAAAGAAAAACAAGGATAATTGACATTGAAGCCCTTTTCATTTTAATGTGGATGAAGATAGAAAATGTCCATTTCCAAAAAAGGAGTTTTATGATCAATAAGAAATTTTCTTTAGAGTCTGCCTATAGCGCCGGCTCAAAGATCGTCATCAATTATTCTTTCTTTTTCTTTGTTTCCATAACTATCAGCATAGTTGCGTGCGCAGCTTATTTGGCAGCGCTTGGAATAATTGATTTCTTTGCGTTGCGCCATCACATAGCGGCTTTAATGAACATGTTTGCGCATGTGACGTCGCAAGCAACAGGATCTTTACATTATGCAGGAACAAGCATTCAAGAAACTATCATGGCTTATTTGCCGGCTGATATTGCAAGCCAAGTAGTTGGTCGTAATGCGGTATCGTTTGATATTTCTGGTAACGAATGGAAACAAATTTTTTCTTGGTTAGTGCCTACAGCAATCGTGCTAAAAATGTTTCTTGATATGATCGGAATTGGTTGGACGAAAATGGCTCTTGATATTGACTCAAAAAAACAAGTTTCTTATCGTTATATTTTTGAATTTTATTATCTAGTTCCACGAGTATTTATCGTGAACTTAATTGTTGGCATTGCAACAATGATTGGCGCTATGTTCTTTTTGGTGCCTGGTATTTTTATATTCCAACGCTTACGTTTTGCTCGGTATTTTATTATCGATAAAAATTTAAGCATTGTTAAAGCTCTGCAAGCAAGCTGGGTGCTAACAGAAGGGTCAGTAGTTCATTTGTTTGGATTTACGGTTATAGCAATCATCATTGAAAGCATTAGCCACCTTTTAATTTTAGCGAACCTCTTTATTATTCCGCTTCACTATCAAGTTGAAGCAAATGTATATCGCCAAATGATTGCATCAAAATAAGATTTTTATTTTGTGAGTTTATAAGGGGTAGCCAAGCGCTACCTCTTTTTTTATGGTTGGGTGCCACTAGCTACTCATTTTTTTAATTTAATCTTCTGTTTGTCACTCTGGCCGTGACAGGCCCCAAAGTATGGTTTCGTACATACTTTGGAATCATACGACCCAAAGAGGTTTCTTTGGGCAATCTCACGGAAATAAAAATGCATTCGCCTATTCTGCTTCGTTAGCACTGCGCAGGGCTCCATTGCAAAGTATTTCCTGATGGGGAAGCTTGATTCTTTATATTATTTTTTCTTGAGTTTGAGTCGGAGTTAATACTCGTGCTTGCCTCTTCTCATTTTTATTTCACAAGGTTCATAAAAATGAGCGGCTCACACTCCCTAACTCCTGGGTATGACTAAAATTTAATTAATTTTTATCGCTTGAGATAGATGTTCATACTTCTTTAGCAAAAACACCCATCTC
>JBAZWT010000010.1:0-10428 GCA_041660205.1 Candidatus Babeliales bacterium | reverse complement strand
TCGTATGCGCCCAGCCTACGCATATTCTAGCTCTGTCGTCGTTCGTCTCGAGTGTTTTGCGTGAGTAAAGTGTATCGAGAGATAATAAAGCTACGGCGGACACGGCCAAGGGCAAATACGAGTATTAATTCCGACTCAAGAATCCAAGTTATTATGGCCTCATCAGGAAATACTTTGCAATGGAGCCCCTGTTTCATTTTAACGAAGCAGGATGGGCGAATGCATTTTTATTTCCGTGAGATTTCCCAAAGATACTTCTTTGGGTCGTATGATTCCAAAGCATGTACGAAATCATGCTTTGGTGGCTGTGCCGCCATTAGGCACAGAGTTGAATAGTTTAAAAGTTGGTGAATGTATGTGGCCGTGCCCGCCATAGCCAAAGGCGACGGCTGGGTGATCGACTACTTAAAAACAAAATTTTAGATCAAATAATCAGACGATTGTTTCGAGCCAACGTAATCTCGCTTAAAATGTTTTTCAATATCTTTAAGCTCCATGCCCCATACCGTTGGTCTGCCATGTGGGCAACAAAAGCGATTTTCAGTTTTTAAAAGCTCTTTGATGACATTATCCATTTGCTCATGATTTAAAGTGTCACCAGCTTTACACGCGGCTTTACATGCTTTTTCTGCCAAGATTTTTTCATGAAGTTTTGCAAATAATTCATCGTGATCAATGTGGTGATTTTCTTTAATCCAAGCAAGGGCCAGATGGATAATTTCTTCAACTGCTTTTGCCTGCATCTGCACAGGTGTTGCTTGGATAATAAGCTCAGTCTGGCTAAACGCTTCAAACTGAATGCCATGTTTGTAAAAAAGTTTTTCATACGCTGTGATCTGTTCAACTTCGGACGAACTGAGTTTAACGATATGAGGAAACAATAGTCGAACGGTAGCAGTCTCAGCCATGTTTTTTTTGAACTGCTCAAATAAAATCCGTTCATGTGCAGCATGCTGATCGATCAAAATTAACTGATTGCTTTTTTCAAGCATGATGTAGGTTTTTTTAAATTGTCCCACAATCGAGTAGGGCTCTTGCTCGTAGATACATTCGTTAACGTCGGATGTTGTGGGTGCAGTGGCAGGTATTGTTTGGGTGGCTGAAATTGAGCTAGCAAATGTTACGGGTTCAATCGTTGTTGATTCCACTCCAGTCTTCGCGTGTGTTTTTTCTATCGCCGCTCGTCCCGACCGTGTCCGCCATAGCTGCAAGCGACGGCTGGAGTGTTCTGCTTCAGCAGAAAGTATCGAGGGATAGATGAAGCTATGACCGGCAGATTGGGGATCCAGCATTAAATCTTGCTTAGGACTTACATCTTCAGATGAAGAAAAATCATTCTTCCCACTCGTTTTCCCCGACTCGATACAGCCGTCGCCTTTGGCTATGGCGCACACGGTCGGAGATCCAGGTAATTCATTAATATTCCCTGTAAAAAACTTATAAGACCCATAAGCAACCTGCGGTTGAGCCTCGGCCACACCCGCAAAAGCTTTGCTCGCAGTAGCCAAGTTAACGTTTACAGAGTTGCTCAGCGTTTGCGCTACAGCTTCTTGAATAACGCGTTGCACAATGCCAGGATGTAAAAACTTCACTTCTTCTTTTTTTGGATGAACGTTGATATCCACTTGTGTCGGATCAATGGTGATAAATAAAAATGCAGCTGGATATTTCTGAGTTGGAAGTACACCATCGTAACCTTTGATGATGCCTTTAGTAATTTCGATATTTTTAACCCAGCGATTGTTGACGAAGGTAAAAATTTGTCCGCGATTAAAGCGGTAATAATGTGGCGTTGAAATAGCGCCGACGACAGAGATATTTTTTTCTACACTCGTCGTCCTCGACGCCGATCCAGTCTTCGCGTGTGTTTTTTCTATCGCCGTTCGTCCCGAGTGTTCTGCTTCAGCAGAATGTATCGAGGGATAGATGAAGCTATGACCGGCAGGCTGAGGATCCAGGTTATTAAAAGATTCCTCTTTTATTTCCAGATTAATCAATTGTTCATGAAGATTGCTGCTCCACAATTGTGCACATCGCGACTTCAGATCATCGCCTGTTGGTGGACAATTATATGACAAATGACCATTGTGGAATAATTTAAAATGTATGTTTGGGTAGCGTAGGCAAAACGCTTGAAATATTGAGACAATCAGATTCCATTCGGTGTCATCACTTTTTAAAAACTTTTTACGAGCAGGAATGGAGGCAAAAAGATCCGTGATGGTAAGAGTTGTTCCTACTTCTCTTGCAGCGACGGTTTCAGTTATTACTTTTCCTTCATGGAGTACCAGATGTGTTGCACTTTTTTCTTCAGCAGTTTTAGTTATGAGCTCAACACGACTGACTGATGCGATACTTGAAAGTGCTTCACCACGAAAACCATAAGTCACGATAGTTTGAAGATCGTGTACCGTTGAAATTTTACTTGTTGCATGATGAGCAAAGCACAACGTAGCATCGTCAGGGGACATACCGGACCCATTATCAGCAATGCTGATTTCGTCTTTGCCGGCAGCACGAGTATGAATCGTGATGGCGCTAGCTTGAGCGTCAATGCTGTTTTCGATTAATTCTTTTATGATGTGAGCCGGTCGCTCAATGACTTCGCCAGCGGCAATTTTGATGGCTTCATGAGGATCTAGAATTTTTATTGTTTGTGCCAAGGTGTATTCCATTACTTAGAAGGGGAGATATGTTTTTAGTGTATCAATAAATTTGAGTAACGAAAGTACAAAAAAACAACGAGCAAAGCTCTTTTGGTATTCGTCTCGACTGTGCATTATCTACCAATATAATCCACCCGTCGCTGCTCCCGAGTGATTTCGAAGAAATAGTATCGAGGGATAAAAAACATTTTAATCATTATCCCTCGATACATTCTGCTAAAGCAGAACACTCCAGCCGTCGCTTGCAGCTATGGCGGACACGGTCGGGACGAACGACGACTAGATTAGAATATGCGTAGGATGGATCGGGACGAATGACTACTGGGAGAAATGAGGTATGTTGAGAGGGATATGTCTTTTTTTGCAGCAAAGATTGAGTTTTTATGTTTTATGTGTGCAATATTCAATCTATGCGGTAAACTATAGTCAGTATTGAAGAGTGTTTATTATGTTTTCAACATAAAAAGCTCTAGATTTGAAGGCTCTGTTATGTTTTTAATTATTTTATTGTATGCAGTATTTTCTGCTATGACGTTTATCAACAGTTCGTTGATAGCTACAAACCCATATCCATTTTTCGTTGGCATGATACGAGCGCTTGGCAGCAGTGCTATTTTGCTTAGTTACTCATGGGTTTTCTTTCGAAAAGAAACTATGCAGTTTTCACTTCCAAAGCGCGGATGGAAGCTTTTGTTGACCTATGGCGTTTTGATTCATGCCTTTGTGATGTGTGGTTTTTCCTATGCTGTGCAATATGCTGATCCGGTCTCAATATGTTTTATTGTTGCATCGGGCCCATTTCTTACAGCAATTATTCAATATTTTCGCAAAGAAGAGTATTTGACCTATAAAAAAATAGTAGGGTTGTTGGTTGGCTTTTTAGGACTGCTTCCGATTTTGATGATCTCTGAGCACGCCGTTGCCATTGGCTCAAAAACTCAGAGTTTGCAGTGGTGGGGTAACTTAGTAGCTTTTCTTTCTATGTTAGTTTTTTCTTATGGATGGATTGTTTTAAAGCAGTTCTTGAAAGAGTTTTCTCATCCTATCCAGCTCATTAATGGGATTGCTATGCTGGTTGGAGGACTTGTTTCTGCTGTTTTTGTGATGTTTGTTCATGGTTTTAGTATGTTTTCACTGTCCTTTTCACACGATTTTCCGACACTGATGATGGCATTTTTGGCATCGAGTTTGTTGACCTATATGCTGTACGTCTACCTTTTAACGAAGTATTCTCCCACGTTTATATCCTTTGCTGGCTTTCTAGAACCAGCCTTTGGGCTCTTTTATGGAGCAGTTTTCATGGGGTACGCAGTTACTGGAAATGCACTTTTCGCGCTCCTAGTGCTTTTTGCGGGCCTTTATATCTTTTATCTTGAAGAATTAAAAAACACCCCTACCTTTTGACCCCTTAGTATTGATCAGATAGACTATTTATAGTTTAAAAGTTCAAGAAAACATGGAGGTTTTTATGAAAAAGTTATTATTAGCCGTTACGGCAATTATGTGTATGAATGGTCAAGCGCAAGCTTCTTGGGCTTCGGCTACAAGAATGGGTGTTGTTACCGTAGTAGCTAATACGCCATTGATGTATGCTGTTTGGTCTCATAAAGTTGAATCAGCACGTATTGGTAATGATGTCGTTAACTCAATTCAAGCTGCAACAGCAAAGCTTAATCAATTTACTCCACTTATGAATCATCCTGCTTTACAAGATAAAAGTAACATGGGATGGACAGAGTGGGCAGCATCTGGGACAGGAAATTTTATGTCACATGTGTTTAATACGGTTCTGACTACTATAGCAATTCAATTGGTAATGAGCGCAGCTATGAGTACTATGCAAAATGCTGCAACATCGATGATGCAGGAAGAAGATACTCCTGAAGTTAAACCTACTCCTGCGCAAGCAAAGCCAGGCTTGGCTCCAGCTCCAGTACAAGCAAAGCCAATTGTGCCTCAGGCAAAAAAGTAACGATTTTATAAAGTATAAATTCTTAACTTAAAATTATATTGGTGCCCTAGATTAATTTCTTAGGGCACCATTTTTTTACCTGTCTTCCAGCCGTCGCCTTTGGCTATGGCGGACACTGTCGTTTTCAACTTCCCAGCCGTCGCCTTTGGCTTTGGCGGGTAAACTGTCAGGCTTGCGCGTCTTTTTTACACCAGATAGTTCGCCAGTTGTCAAAAGAATCTTTATGGCTTGTTGCATCCCAACCCGCAGACTCTGCGAGTGCATGTGCGCTGTCTTTGTGATATTGATCAATTTCGATTACAAGCTGGCAAGGTAGTGACGTTGATGGCCTTAGAAACAAGGCTGAATTTTGTACTATTTTTTCAATGATTGCAAGGCCTTGATTTGGAGCAAAGAGTGCTCGAGGATCTTCCCAGTTTTGCACTTGAAGTGATAATGTTTTAGACATCTCTGGATTGATGTAGGGAGGATTTGAAACAATTAAATCAAAACGACTTTGATCAGGCAGTGCTGAAAATAGGTCAGACAGTACAAAGGTAATGTTGGAAATATTGTTTTTCTCTGCATTGCTACGTGCAAGCTGTAAAGCATCTGGGTTGATATCAAGTGCCGTTACATGAGCTTGCGGAAAATGACGAGCAAGAGCAAGTGCGATGCAACCAGATCCGGTTCCAATATCCAAAATATTTTTTATTTCTTTTTCGTAGGGTTTGAGTGTTTGAATTAAATTATGCACCCACTCTTCGGTCTCTGTTCGTGGAATTAAGATTGGTGTTTGAACATCGATAGTCAAATCTAAAAAAGGCACAAACCCAAGCAGGTATGCAAGAGGCATATGCTCAACAGTTAGTTTTACGATGCACTGCTGCATGGTGGTTTGCTCTTGAGGTGTTAAAAGATTTGAAAGCAAGAGCGTTCGCTCGTCGTCCTCGGACTTGATCCGGGGATCCAGCATTAAAACTTCTTTTCTTTTACCCGTGACATGCTCAAGCAGCCACCAAGCTTCTTGACTGGAAAGATTCGTTTTAGAAATAATTTCTTTGATGATAGCTGTCATGAGCAACAATAGTTTTCGTGAGCCACCCAATATAAACACTGGCTGAGACAATCACAAAAACAACAACAATTATCGTCTTTGTCGGAATTTTCTTGTGATGGCAAATGGTGTCTGTCTTGATAACTTTCGAAAGAATTTTGAGCATTACTTAAAGGATTGCCGCCTTCCACTTCTTGCCCGAGATTTATTTCATTGATGGTTTCTGTAAGACTAGTGGCTGTTGGTGTTTGATTTGTTACAACATGAAACAATGTCCCATCTACTAACCGTATTTGAATGGCATACGGTATAACATTGCCGTCTGACGTTTGAGTTACTACAGTACCAGGTAAAGATGAAAAACAAGCCGTAGAAATGCTTAAACCAAGTAATAAAAAATAGTTTTTTACGTAAATTTTCAAAATAATTTTCTTTCTTATTGATGCTTGTTTGATTGAAACTTAATTTCACCAAGCAAATTTTGAATATAGAGTTCAGGATCAAACGGAGTCATGTCGTCAATGTGCTCACCCCAAGAAAGATAAGCAATCGGGATTGCAAGCTCTTGTACAATTGAAAATACTATTCCGCCCTTAGCGCTTCCATCAATCTTCGTTAAAACAATACCATCTAGTGCAGTGGATTGATGAAAAATTTGTGCTTGATGGAATGAATTTTGGCCGAGCATTGCGTCAACGGTCAGCAGTGTGCATACGATGTGGTTTGGCAATTGCTTTGTAATAATTCTTTTTATTTTTTCAAGTTCCTTCATTAAACTTTCTTTGGTTTGAAGGCGACCAGCAGTATCGATAATTAATGTGTCAAAGTTTTGATTTTTGAACTGCTCGCAAGCATCAAATGTGACGGATGCTGGATCTTGATTTGGTTTGCCTATGACCAGGCTAGCGCCTGCTTTTTGTGCCCAAACAGTAAGCTGCTCGGGAGCTGCTGCACGAAATGTATCGGCTGCTGCAATCAAGCATGATTTTTTTTGTTGGACAAGGAAGTGAGCTAATTTTCCAGCAAACGTTGTTTTTCCACTGCCATTAATGCCGACTAAAAGAAAAATGGTAGCAGATGGACATGGTTTATTTTGGGCAAGTAAATGTGCCAACTCTTGGTGTAATATTTTTTTAATATCGCTGCCTTCTTGAAGGCTGCCAGCTTCATAAGCACTTTGTAGATGGGCAATAATTTTTTTTGTCGGAGTTGTGCCGGTATCAGCTTTTATTAAAAGTTCTTGAATTTGATCGATGGTTGCCTGGTCAATTGATTTTTTTTCAAAGATTGATTGTAGCTGTGTGGTAATTCCAGAGTAAATCTTTTTGAGTTTTTCTTTAATAAATTGAAACATGGGATCAACCTTGGGTAGTTATGATTGGTTCTTGTTTTACGTATTTTAGTATTCCATATATTTGTAAGATTGGCAAAAACCGGCTTTAAATATCCTTTGCTGTAAACATTTTTAGTTTTTCTTGATATAGTTATCGTGGTAAGAGATTATATGTTTTAGATTGAATAGGGGTAAATCTATGAATAAAAAATCTTTGTTTTTAGTCATTTTATTATCTGCATCACAGGGACAAGCTCTTTGGGAATTGCCAGCAGCTTTTTTAGTTGGCATGGCAGTTAAAACGCCTACCGGCCAATGGATCGCAAAGCTCATTTTTTCAAAATGTAAAAAAGTTTTTTTAAGTAGAGCGCCAAACGTAAAAATTGAAAATCCTTCCGTTGGAGATTCAACTATTCAGTCTGATGTGCGCAGCGGCTTTATATCCTTAGGCAATGCTTTAAAAGGCATAGCGCTCAAAAGTCACGTAGCCATGAGTTCTAGCCTTGTAGCTTTTCTGGCTCGAGCAAAAAATATACAACCTAAAAATCCCTTAACTAGCTCAGTTGAAACATCTACAACGGAGCATACTCAAGTTAAATGGACCTCCTGCGAGCAGCCGCACGTGGATCAAAACAGTCCAAACGTTGGCCCAAGTGTTAATCATTTTGTAAAAATTGATGCTAAAACACTCAGTCAGTCAACGTCTGGTTTCTTTCCAAAAATTACCAACAATTATCACAGTGGCGTTCCCGAGCACGTTATGGCAGAAGCTGGAAAGAAACAGTTTTGGAAAGGTGTAAGCGTTGGCGGTTTTACCGTGGGTACGACTTTGACTTGGTTGCATAAATGCCAAGAGCAAAAAACACACTGAAAACATCGAGCTGTAAATTATTTCCCCGTCGTTCGCCCTGATCCAGCCTACGTATATTGTCACCTACCCGTCGTTCGTCCCGAGTGTTCTGCTTTAGCAGAATGTATCGAGGGATATTGGAACTTCGGCGGACATGGTGTTTTTCGAAAAAAATAACCTGCCCTGCGTAGCCTTACGCGAAGCCTGGGTATTGAAGGGTAAAGAATAATTATCCCTCGATACAAAATTGCTTTGCAATTTCACTCGGGACGAACGACTGGTGGCTACTCTATAAATAAATGATTTGATCGCTGGAGAAATATCTTTAATTTTTGATAATCATTTTTACACAGCATAGAAAACGTCTCAATAAAACTATGAAAATTAGTTTTGTTGAGCGCTTTTTTTTCGTGAAGATTTTTAAGAAGCGCTAAAAGGAGCTCGTCAATGTTTGCCAGCTGAAGATTAAATAAAAGGTGTAAAAATTGTTCACTCGCAAAAAAATGTTGGCACTGCTCAGGACTAGCGTTGCCGATAAAAGCATGAATCTTTGGAGGTTTGCCGGGGAGATGATAAAAAATTTTACCATTTTCGCCGTAACCTATGGTGATGCACGTAAAGGTGGTTTGTAAAAATTCAAAGATTTGTGGTTGCTGCAGGAGTAGTTCTTCTTCTGTTTTTTGGTAAGGAGTTGGGAACCGAATGGGATCCATTGATCCAGTTTTAATGGAGTTGACTATACCAAAAATTTGAAGCGGACCATGCGAAGTGATCACAAGCGAACCAAAAGTGGGCATGATGTCCCATTTCCAGCATTGGCCGGTCCACTCTGATAAATTGCCTTCAATGATCTCAGAGAAAAAGTGATTGTTGTTCATGGTGTAGTTCCGTTAAAAAATTTTTTAAAAAAGTCTGTCGATGAATAATTGACGCTTGATGCGTGCGCAAACAAGCTTGATGTTTAGCGGTAGCGTAGCCTTTATGGCTTGATAATTCGTACGATGGGAAAGTTTCATTCATGCGTGTGATGATAGCGTCTCGAGTTACTTTTGCTATGATCGAAGCTGCTGCAATCGATGCTGATTTCGATTCACCCTGAGTAAATGATTGAATTTCTATATCTTTGTAAGGTGTTGACGCAAGAGTAATTGGCATAGCATCAACAAGGATAAGGCTCGGAAGTTTAGGCGCTTTGTCAAAAAGGTGCAAAAGAGAGCTTTTCATGGTCATCGCCGTTGCTTGGTAAATATTATGCTTGTCAATAATTCGAGAGCTACTTACTGCAATGTTGTACGTGCAATGGTTTATTAACCATTTGTAAACTTCTCGTAATTTTACCGGAGATAGCTTTTTTGAATCAATGAGATTTGGATGATAGACGTTTTCACAGAGAATAACTGCGCAGGTTACAACTGGTCCAGCAAGGCACCCTCTACCAACTTCATCCATTCCGCAGACCTGGAGGCCTTTGTCCCAATGTTCTTGTTCAAAGGTATACATCTTTTTATTGATCATCTTTTTTCTCTTTGTGTAAAAAGTTCCAGGGTGGGTTTCTATTTGACAGATAGCGGTTTTTCGATATTCTCTATGCTTATAAGTACCATATAATCATACTACCATACTACTAAAGTTCAAAATAAGGAGTTACTATGTCTCTTTCAACCGAGCTTCGGGTTAAAGAATTACTTAGAGAGAAAGGGTGGACCACTAGGGTTTTAGCAGAAAAAACAGGGATGTCCGAAAGTTATTTGACACATATTAAAAATGGCACAAGAAGATGGAACGAGGATTCCTTAAGAAAGCTAGCAAACGCTTTTGAGATCACTCCGACCGATCTTTTTATGCAGCGTCGCAAAAGAACCGATAACATTGATAACAATGTTAGTTTGCCAGAAAAAACAGATGTGAGCTTAAAGCTTGGCGTAGTGCCAGTTGTGGGCGATATTCCATCAAATCCGTCACCATACACCAATCAATTAATGCAGATTACAACAGGCTTTAAGGACATTTTTGTTCCAGGGCTGAATTTAACCGATTCATCTATGTTTGCATTGGCAATTGATAATAACAGTATGGCTCCTATGTTTAACAAAAACGATTTGATCTTGATTTCTCCTGAAGTTTGGATGAGAACTGGTGACGTCGGAGCTGTTGAGTATGGCAACGATACACCGAAAAAAGCTATCATGCGTGTGACTTATGCTGATGATTTTATTCTTTTGTCACCAGTTAATCATAAAGACGCTCCTGTAGCCTTAATTCGTGGAAAAGATTACTTTAGAATCATTGGACGAGTCGTTCAAAGAATCCAAAATTTTGCATAAAAATTGTAGTTTTTGTTTTAGACTGGACGTTTTTTCTAATTTTGTTAAGATTAAAACATGTTTTTATTTATATAACCCTATTATGCCTTTAACAGAGTTTTCTGGCATAGAATCCACATAGGAAGTCTGTTTATGTTTCGATATGAGATTTTATTTCTCACCGTTCCAGAAATCACTAAAGATGAATCTGAAGCGATTAAAACCCACTTTACAAAAGTAGTTCGTGCTCATAAAGGCACGTTAGTTT
>JBAZWT010000009.1 GCA_041660205.1 Candidatus Babeliales bacterium | reverse complement strand
AGTTCATGCACGCTTCCCGAACTATTCAGTAGGAGTTGGACGTAGTCTTTTACAAAACGAAAAAGAGATAGGGTTGTTTGATGCTGGTATTGCATTTAACTTTCCTTTACCGCTCCTGCTCGATAGACCAGAGCGAGCAGTTGACGTCATTATTATTTATGATTCTAATCCTGGAGATGTTCCAGTATTTAAAACTGCTGAAAAATATTTTAAACGTAAAAACATTGCTATTCCTGATTTGTCTTCGGTAACAACTGGTGATAGTAAAAAGGCAAAAGCATTATTGCTCGCATCGGTTATGACGGTATTTAATGATCCAAGAACAGTGTCTTATAATCCAAAAGTACCAACGTTTATCTATTTCCCAACTCGTCCACCAATTGATATTTCAAAAGCTCCGTTTACGACAGCAAACTTTGGATATAGTGCGCAAGATATTACAACTCTTGCAGGAGACATGGAAAAAGCTTTTGAATCGCAAGTTCCTGCGATGAAAAACATTTTAAAAATGGTTGCGCAAAAACGACATGGACAAAAAGGAATGGAAAAAACAATTATTAAAAAAGTAGATGTGAAAGTCGTACCAAAGAAGAAAAAAAAGTAATTCGAAAAATAAGATAAATTTTCTTTTTGATTTGTGAATAAACGAGGCTGCGCAAGTGGCCTCGTTTATTTGAGTAAACTAATTTTGCAACTTCATGGGTGATGAGTTACACTAAAATAACGTTTAAACTATCACTTTCTAACCAGGTATTTCATGAATTATTCTTTTCTACAAGGTCGCAAATATCTTCTTGGAATTCCTGAAATTGACAGCGCAAAAGCTGTTGAGATCTCACAGCGCTTTAGTATTTCGATACCACTTGCCAAAACACTGCTTGCTCGAAATTGTAGTGAGACTGAAACTATTCAAGATTTTTTACTCAGCAGTGAAGAAAAAGATGTTGCAGATCCAGCACTCATGAAGGGTGCACAGCGTGCAGTAGAAAGAATTTTACAAGCAATTGAAAACAAAGAAAAAATATTAATTTTTGGTGATTATGACGTTGATGGAATTACATCATCTTCACTTGTGATGATGGGACTTTTACCACTAGGCGCTCTGGTTAATTTCTATTTACCAAATCGAGTTAAAGATGGTTATGGTATTTCGACCAAAATTGTCAAAAAAGCAGCAGAAAATAATTATAAAGTTATCATCACGGTTGATAATGGAACAACGGCTTTTGAGCCAGCAAAATTAGCTAAGGAGCTTGGTATCGATTTAATTATTACCGATCACCACAGGCCACATGATCATCTACCAGATGCATACACGATCGTTAATCCGCATCAAGAAGATTGTCCGTACCCCTTTAAGCATTTTGCAGGTGTTGGAGTAGCTTTCAAGATACTTACTTTGTTGTATCGGGAAAAAAAGATGGAAATCCCGGGGAAAGTTATCGAACTTCTTCTGCTTGGAACTGTTGCCGACGTGGTACCTTTGACCGGTGAAAATCGCTACTGGGTACGCCAAGGTCTTGCGTATGTCAACAAGCATGAAAGCTACGCTCTACAAGTTTTAAAAGAAAATAGTAAATTTACCAAACCAGAACTTTTTTCAACCGACATAGGATTTTCTGTCACTCCGCAAATTAATGCGTTAGGACGTTTAGATGATCCTCGTGAAGGTGTGCAATTTTTAATTGGAAACAATCTTGCTGATGTTGACCGGATTGGCAAAATATTATTTGAAATCAATCAATCTCGCAAATTAGTTGAACAATCAATTATTTCAGACGTGGTCAAACAGATAGAAAGTAAACAAGTCGATATTTCTAAAAATATTGTGATTGCTTGTAGCGGCAATTGGCCAGCTGGCGTGATTGGTTTAGTGGCGTCACGCATTGTTGGTGCGTACGGAAAACCGACGCTGTTGTTTCATCTAACCAAAGATGGCATTGCAAAAGGATCGTGCCGATCGATTAAAGAATTTAATATTTTTAATGCGCTGAGTGAATCGAAAGATATTTTAATTTCATTTGGTGGGCACTCACACGCAGCAGGGCTTTCACTAAAAGTTTCAGATTTGCCAGAGCTGCAAACGCGCCTTGAGAAAAAAGTTGCTGAGCAGTTAACTGAATTTGATTTAAAACAAAAATTATTTGTTGATGCACCGGCACAGCTCTCAGATTTTTCAGAAAAATTTATGAAAGATTTACGTTTATTTGAACCGTTTGGACATGAAAACTCACAGCCTTATTTTTATATCAAAGGTGTTGTTTTAGTTAAGCGTCCACAAGTTTTAAAAGATATTCATATAAAATGTATGGTTTTTGCCGATGGCGTTATCAAACCAGTTATGTTTTTTAATCGACCAGAGTTGCTCGAAGTGCTCACCTTTCAGGCTGATGAGCCGTTTGATATTGTAGGGCAGGTCATGCATAATTATTGGAATGGAACGTACACGGTAGAATTGCAGGGGATTGACGTAGCAGGGATGAAGGAATTGGTATGATTGTCACGATAGATGGACCGAGTGGAAGCGGCAAATCAACGTTAGCGTTAGCGCTTGCTCGCCATTTGAATTTTTTTTGTTTAAATAGTGGTTATCTGTATCGTGGTCTTGCCTACGTGTTAAAAACTTTTTACAACTATGATGAAAACAAAATGCGTAGTCCAAATCTGGCTGACATTCAAGCATGCTTGCAGGGTGGTAATTTTCGATATGAATATGAATCTGGTTTGGCAAAAATATATTGGTCAGGTGATAATATCACCATCTATTTAAAAGACGCGCAGCTTGCACACCTTGTAGCAGTTCTTGCGCAAAATGAAAGTGTGCGCACAGAAATAAGAAAATTTGAACGAGCATTGGTGCAAGATAAAGATGTAGTCGTAGAAGGTCGTTCATGCGGATCTGTTGTTTTTCCCGATGCGCAGGTCAAATTTTATCTAGATGCATTACCCGATGTTCGCGCAGGGCGTTTACAGGTTGATCAACGCAGACGTGGCACGATTCTTTCTCGTCAGCAAGCAGTAGAACTTGTTGAAAAGCGAGACAGCATGGACCGTGAGCGTGCTTATGAACCACTTATAAAACCTGAAGGGGCCATTCTGCTAGATTCATCGCTAGACTCGCGAGAGCAGACGGTACAAAAAGCGCTTGAATATGTTAAAGAAGCACTCAGAAAGTAAAAAAGAACTTATAAAAAAAGGAGAATGAAAATGTTTAAAAAATCTTTAGCGCTGTTGGCGTGTTTTGCAATTACGACATCTCAAATACACACAAAAAATAAAGTGCTGGGTAAACCAGCCCCAACATTTAAAGCTAAAGCGGTATTTCCCGATAGTTCTATTCGGGATTTTGACTTACAAGATTATTTTAAATTAAATAGTGGCGGCTCAGATCTTGTTTTATATTTTTATCCTTTTGATAATACTCCTGAATGCATCAAGCAAGCAAAAAGCTTTCGTGATTCGATCGATAGATTGAAAGAAAAAGGAATATCGGTTGTAGGAGTGAGTTGCGACGCACCCGCTTCACATAAAAGATTTCAAAAAAAATTAGGAATTCCGTATCCACTCGTTAGCGATAGTCGCTTGGCGCGAGAAATATCAATGAAGTATGGAGCTCTTGGATTTTTTCATAGCAAACGAAAAACGTTTTTGATTAACAAAAAAGGAATCGTTTTTAAAGTTTTTGAAAATGTCGATATTGATAAACAAATTGATGATATTTTAAGTAGCTTTGAAAAAGAGTATCGACGGTAACTTTCAGATTCTTGACTTCTTTGCGTACCACTTGCTATTTAAAATGTATGTTACAATAAATTTTTTTTAAAAGGGGTATCATGCAAAAGAAAAATTTTATCAGTTTGCTTTTGGGTGCGCTGGTTGTGCCGATATCTGTAAACGCAAGTGGATGGGTGTTTGCTCTTATTACTCCTGTAATATTGGTCAATACGCCATTTCGATTAATTGGAGCAGCGCTCTTTTTACTCGTTGTCTTGCTTGAATCACTTATTGTCTCTAGGGTTGCTCATGTTGGATATATACCCTGTGTAAAACGTATGCTTCTTGCAAAAATACTGTCATTTCTTGCAAACATAATGATTTTTGCATTCGGTGTATTGATTAATTGGTCATTTCTGTTTGGTGAAAATGGTTTATTTTCTTTGGTTCGCAAAGGCGTAGTAGCTTCAGATGAGCATAAAGCTTTCATTGCCTCAAAATTTACGATGATTTTGGTGGTATTTTTCATTGTTGTAACCATTGTTTCAATGCTTCTGCAATATGTCATTCTTGGTCGGTTGAAAATTGAGCGAAAAAAACTTATTACAGCGATCGTGCTTGCTAGTGTGATAACGTATGCAGTTTTAACGTTACTGCTTATAGCTTCTGATTATTTTCACATTGCTTTAATTTCTTTACGATAAATCTCTCTGCTATAAATTTATCAATAAAAAAGGGCTCGCTTTTATACGGGCCCTTAATTTTTAAAGTCTGATTATTTTGCTTTTTTCATATCTGCAAACAAACTATCAAGCTGCTTTTGATAGACATCATATTTTACAGGATCTGCGTTATGCAGTGATTTAATCGTATATTTGTCGCCATATTCACCTGGAATATCAGATACTGCTAAACAGAAGTATGAGCTTCCATCTTCTGTTTCAGTTGGATTTAATGCAGCATTTTTATCTTTTTCTTCAAGAAACTTTGAAGCTACAGCATTTGGATCTTTGCTTCCGTAGCCGCATGAAACGTATACCATGCTGTCTAAACAATTTTTACGAACAGCGATGCATAGTAGCTCACCGCGCTCACTTGTTTTCTGGTGATCAGCAGCAAGTTGTTTAATGTTTGATTCAAATTTTAAGTAAAGAGCATGCATGTTATGATCTTTAAACATTTTCTCAACATACCTTAAAGCTTGGCCTGATGAAGCTATGCTACAATTGTTCAAGAAGTAAGATCCTGTACAAATAGCTGAGCTACTTGAGTTGGTCAAAATCGTACGGTTCATACAGGTGAGTTCAGCGTCTTTTCCAGATGCCGTTGTACCTGTTCCACCATAATTACTTGGACCGTTAGCCATTAAATCTTTGCGATATGATTGCAAGGTAGCATTACTTTGCGTACCGCTTCGGAAGCGTAACGCTACAAGGTCAGGCATTTGTGCAGTATTATCTTTTAATGCACAGAGCATACGCCACATATCGTTGGCAAAGTTCCATTCCCAACTTCTACCATGATAAAAGGTTTGATAACCTTGTGTGTCAAATTCTTTTTCATGCTGGCATACGCGATTGATCATATTTGTTTTGATTAAATCATATGCCAAGTCTTGAGTAGAGTAGTTGTTTGAATTGATTGTTGGTTGCTTCATCAATCGTGTAGCAAGTCCTTGGAGCAATAAAAAATTATGGACTAAGTGAGCAGTCTGAGTCACGTTGTCGACGACAGCATTTGAGCATGTGGTCACTGTTCGTACTGAGTCATAATGCTTATAAAAATCAGCTTTTGAATTATCAGTCCAAGTTTGTAGCATTGCGATATCAAATTTACGATACGTGCTTATTTGCTCTTTTTTATTTTCATATAATTTTTTTGCTAGAAGAGACGCTACGTCTTGCGACGTATTATCTTGTGCAATTTTACGAATTGCTCGATCAGAGATACCATGTTGCTGCACTGTTGTTAAATCGGATTTCTGCACAGAGCGATCATTTAAAAAATGTCCCATATTGTAACTTTGACCACTTTTTGCAAGTGCTCGTACGATAATATTTTGTACATTTGACGGCATAACTATGTTGTGCGATAAAAAGTGTAAAATACTATAAGAATTATAATGATTGGTTAATTCTTGAACATGATTTTCAGTAAGATTTAGTGATTTCATGTGTTGCAAGATTAATGTTGTAAAGTGTTCTTTGTCTGATTTGTAAGATGATGCAATTTCGGTCAATGACTTCCAAAGAGCTTTTTCAGCTACTTTATGCTTCAATAATTCTGTTACCATATCTGCAGAGTTTGATTTTACAGCATATAGCAAAGCCGTACCTCTATCTTCTTTTGAGGCATGCGGCATCATAAATTTGATAATATCTGAGCGTTTTTCGTCTATTGCTTGTTGTAAAATTTGCTCGGCATTTTCAAATCCATACAAAGATTCACATTTGGATAGCCATAGTTGTATAGATAAGTCTTTACAGTTTTTCTGTAAAATCTCCAAAGATCGTGATTTTGGTGCTGATACAGGTGCTGTTGGCTGTGATGTGCTTGTAGATTTGCCTGAATTTGAGGCAAAAAAGGACATCCCGTGTGCTTGTGACATTGCCAACAAGCAGGAAAAAATCATAGTTTTTCTAAGTATATGTTTCATAAAAACCTCCATTTCGCGTCTTTTTAACGCGTCCGCCCAAGCTAAAAGCAAAGGCTGGATTATGTAATCTTATATACTTTAAGGGTACCTTATCTACCTGAAAAGCTCAAAAGGTATGGGGTATTTTAACGCAGCCATCAGGATACTGGATTTTATGCATGAGCGGTTAATGGGTGCTGCAATGGTTAGATTTTTTACAAAAAAAATAAGAGCCAGGTTTCCCTAGCTCTTATTTTTTAAAGCTTGATCAGCTTACGCAACGTATTCTTCTTTTGAAGATTCGTTAATTTCTTCTAAAGGAGTTGTCATTTCTTCTGTTTGAACAACAGGAGCTACTTCAACAACTTCTTTTTTAGACCAGCAACCTGAAAGAACAGGAAGTGCTGCTACGAGTACTGAAGCTAATACGAATTTTTTCATAATGGGCCCTTTTTAAGGTGTTTTTATGGAATATACTTTTATCTACTGCTTTTTACTTGCTGCCTTTTTTGTTTTCGAAGTTTTCTTTTTTAAAGAAATTTTTCTACGCTTGAATGGGTCTTTTGCAAGAGCTTCTTGCAAGACAACATCCGCCTGTTCTACAAATATAATGTTTAATTTTGTAATGTCACTTTTAAATTCAGCTAAATCAGATTCATTAGCCTTTGGTAGCAGAACAGTTGTGATGCCGTATTGTTGAGCTGCAAGCAATTTCTCTTTCAATCCACCGATTGCAAGGACTCGACCGCGTAGTGAAATTTCTCCCGTCATAGCCAAATGGTTTTTGAAAGGGATATTGGTTAACGCTGAAACAAGTGCTGTTGCGATAGCAATACCTGCAGATGAACCATCTTTTGGAGTTGCGCCATCAGGGAAGTGGATATGCACGTCATTGTTGGTAAATTCTGATTTTTTAATACCAAGCTTTAAAGCTCGTGATCGAACATAGCTGTATGCTGTTTGTGCAGATTCTTGCATCACTTCACCAAGCTGACCAGTTAAGGTTAAACCACCTTTACCAGGAAGCAGGCTGACTTCGATTTCTAAAACATCTCCGCCAAGTTCAGTCCAAGCAAGTCCTGTAGCAAGTCCAACAACGTCTTGTTTTTTGCAGATATCAGTTTTTTTATATTTTTCCTGTCCAAGCCACGCAGTAATTTTTTCTGCAGTAACTGTGACCGATTTTAATTTTTCATCAAGCAAAAACTCTTGAATTGATTTTCTCATAACCTTTGCAATCAAACGCTCAAGCTGACGGACACCAGCTTCTTTGGTGTATTCAGTAATAATTTGAAGCAATATTTCACTGCTCAATTTTACTTGAGACTTCGTTAAATTGTGCTCTTTCAGCATTTTTGGAAGCAAAAAGTTTTGTCCAATAGCTAGCTTTTCAGCGTCGGTATAACCCGAAAGGCTGATAACTTCCATACGATCATACAAAGGATATGGAATAGAATCTGTAGAGTTAGCCGTTGTGATAAACATAACATTTGATAAATCATATTCAGTATCAATGAAATGATCGGTAAATGTTTTGTTTTGTTCCGGATCTAACACCTCAAGAAGTGCTGCCGAAGGGTCGCCAGCGCTGTCATGTGACAACTTATCAATCTCATCAAGTAAAATTACAGGGTTGATCGTTTTTGTTTTACGCATAGCGTGTAAAATTTTGCCCGGTAGAGCTCCGATGTACGTTCTTCGGTGTCCACGTATCTCAGCTTCGTCTTTAACGCCGCCTAGTGAGATTCTGGTGAATTCTCGACCTAAGCTTTTTGCAATCGACGCCGCAAGGGATGTTTTACCAACTCCAGGAGGCCCGACTAAGCAAATAGTTGGCGTTCGTTTAAGATCTTGAGCATATTTTTGTGCTGCTACAAATTCAAGAATTCTATCTTTAACTTTTTGTAAACCAGCATGTTCTTTGTTTAAAATTTTTTCTGCATTGACCAGACTGATAGTGTCCTTGCTTTTTTTGTGCCAAGGTAGCGTTAAAATCCAATCGATATAATGTTTGCTGATCGCAGATTCAGCTGAAATCGATGGCATTTGCTCTAAGCGATGAAGTTCTTTTTCTGCTTTTTCTTGAGCATCTTTTGGCAAGCGTAAAAGCTTAATTTTGTGTCGAAACGTTTCGACTTCGCCTGAGTGATCGTCTCGGCCAAGTTCTTTATGAATAGCTTTGATTTGCTCAGATAAGTAATATTCTCGTTGATTTTTTTCAACTTGATGTTGAACTCTGCCTTTGATTCGCTCTTCTGCTTGCAGTATTTCAATTTCATTTTTTAAAAGAACCGCGACTAAGGTCATGCGCTCTGCAAGGTCAATTGTTTCAAGAATTCTTTGACGGTCATCAAAGGTGATATTTGCATGGACAGCAATCGTATCGGTAATAGCTTCTTTATCATGAACAGATTGAGCCGTGCTTACTAAGTCAGCTGGAATTTTTTGATTGAGCTTGCCGTACGCTAGATAGACTGTTTTTAAATTTCTCCAAGCAGCTTCGATGTTGACATCAGAGGTGGTTGTGGCGTGACAATCTTGTAAAAAAGCTGAAGTAAAAGATTCAGTTTCGTAGGTATCAATAATTTTAGTTCGAATAATGCCTTCAACAAGTATTTTAAGCGAATTATTCGGCATTTTCATAACTTGTAAAATGGTCGATTTGGTACCATAGGTGTAAATTTCATCTTTCGTCGGATTTTCAGTTTCAGGGTTCTTTTGAGCCGTGATGAAAATTGTTTTGTTGTGATGTTTAAGAGCATGCTCAACCGCTTTAACCGATGATTTTCTACCCACAATGATAGGGATAATGCTTGTAGGAAGAACGACGATGTTTTTCAAAGGTAAAATAGGCAAAATATTATCAGAAGATGTTGGCTGATGTAGCACTTCAGGCGCAGTAACTGGGCTTATGTTAAGCGATTGTTCTATATCCATGTATTCTGTGTTCATATATTTTGACTCCTATGTTTATGAGCAAGTTGCCTATGAGTAAGCCGCTTTTTTGAGTAACCAAATCCATTTTGGAACCATCTCCATTCAAGAAAATCAAGGTGATTTACTAAAATGATTCCTCTATAAGAATACCAGTAAATTAAAGCTTCGTAAACCACCTTTCGAGCAGGACTTTGGGTGTTTTTGTTGTATGTTAGCTGAAAATCGGGGTTTGTGATTAAAATCTTTTTTCGATTTTTGTAAATTCTTTGCGGGAATCTTTGGACATGGTATACTTCCTGTAATTATTATTCAAAAATATCTTTATTTAAAACAGTTTTTTTAGAGGATCTATGGTGCTTTTGGATAGTTCAGTATATAAAAATTTTCAGTTACGTGATCAATTGAGATCATGTATTGGTACCACCTTGGACAGGGTAACATAAGACTTTTGTAGCTTTCGATGCTTCAAGGGTCTTTTTTATTGCAAAAAATGGCATGAATCAAAAAAGGGGTTTAATGCTGGGGCTGGTCAAATAGTGAAATCTTTCAGAGTATAATTAAGTTTAAAAGGTACCAATATGGCTTCTTTCTTGGGGGGTATATTTAACTTAGGGTTAAATAGACACGAACGATTAAAATTCATTCTTTTAACAATTTCTTTTGCTTTTGTGCTTGGATCTTACACCATAGCCAAAGAGCTAAAAGATTCCATCTTTGTAAGCATTGTGGGCAAAGAATATTTGCCGATGGCAAAACTACTCGTTATTTTTCTTTTGATTCCAGCAGCTTTGGTCTATTCTCGGCTGGTTGACGTCTTCCGTCGTTATCAACTGTTGGCTTTTTATAGCATGCTCTATGGAGTAATTTTAGCTGGATTCACCGTTCTTTTAGGACATCATTCTATTGGTTTGTATAATATCGAAACTAGTCCTTATAGATTGTTTGGTTGGTTTTTTTACTTTTTCTTAGAAGGGTACTCGCCTTTTGTGGTCGGTGTCTTTTGGGCTTTTGCAAACTCGGTTTCAAGCCCGAATGAGGCAAAAAACTGTTACCCGGTAATGGTAGCAGGATCCAAGATTGGTGGTATTTTTGCTGCTTTATTTGCGTGGTATATCCTTGATCATGCAAAAGCTCTTGATTGTTTTGGTTGCCTGAATCACGATGTGGTTTCGCATCAAATACTCATGGGTCTTGTTTCTGTTATGCTTCTTTGCGTTCCCGTTATTTTAAAGATTTTAATGCGTACCGTTCCTGGCCAATATTTGCACGGCTATGAAGCTGTTTATCAGCTTGAAAAACAACAAGACAAAGAAAAAGAAAGCGAAGCTAAAACGGGCATTTTTTCAGGGATTAAGCTTTTAGCGCAGTCGCCGTACGTTCTTGGAATATTTGGGTTGGTGTTCTTCTATGAAACGCTCAATGTGGTTATCAGTCTTCAACGTATCGGAATCTTAAAAGAAGCTTCAACGTCAGTTGCTGGATTTACCGCTTCAATGTTCTGGCAAAGATTCCAGGCACATTTTTATGGAATGATTATATCATTCTTTGGGGTTCAGTTCTTGCTCAGACGTTTTGAGCTTCGTCGATGTTTATTCTTGGTTCCGTTTTTGATAAGCGGTCTTTTGATATTCTTCGTGTTTACCTACAGTGTCGATGCAATCATGTATCTGTTTATCGGTATGTCTACGGTTAACTATTCTATTTCCTATCAGCTCAGAGAGTCGTTGTATATTCCAACGTCAAAAGATATGAAGTTTAAGGCGAAAGCATGGATCGATACTTTTGGAACGAAGTTTTCTAAAGGATTTGGATGTTTATTCTCAAATGCTACCCGTTCACTGGCTGCTGGAACAACAGCGTTCACCGTAGTTTATGGCGGATTTTTCAGCCTCTTAATGCTGGCTTGGTTTGTAACGTCATGGTTGCTTGGTAAAAAATACGAAAAAGCGACTCGTAACAATGAAATCATTGGTAACGAGTAATTGAAATAAAAAAATAAAACAGTCGGCCCTCTTCTTTTGGCGAGGGCCTTGTTTTATAAGACAAGATAATAATTAAAACGTAGTACATGAAAGGATCATAAAGATGTTTAATGCTGTTTTGCATAAATTAGGCTTGTCGTTCGACTTAGACAAGCAAGAGCGTAATAAAATATTTTGGCTTGCTGTAGCCTTTTTTTGTGTGATAGGTTCATACACAGTGCTTAAAGAAATGAAGGATGTTCTTTTTGCTCAAATTGTAGGATCCAAGTCTTTATATCAAGTTAAAATTATTTCCATGTTTTTTCTTTTGCCGGCAACACTTTTGTATGCAAAATTAGTTGATTACATGAGTCGATTTTGGCTCCTTGTTTTTTATAGCATGCTGTATGGAATTGGTGGTATTGTTATAGCGTATCTGTTGTCGGATCCAGTTATAGGAATTGCCAATACAGTATCAAGCCCAGATCGATATTTTGGCTGGTTTGTCTATTTGTTTTATGAAGGAATAGTGCCGTTTGTTGTTAGTGTGTATTGGTCGTTTTCGAACTCGATTACAAAACCAGAAACTGCAAAAAAAGGGTACACTTTAATCATCGCTGGTTCAAAATTAGGAGGAATGTTTTCGGCTGGTATTGCTTGGATGTTGTTTGCGCCACGCTTAGGATCGTTTGCATGGTCATCGGTGTTTACACATCAAATTTTGCTTATTGGGGCATCTATTTTGCTTGTGCTTTCTCCAGCTGTTATCTACTACTTGCTGCAAGTGTCAACAGAAAAAAGTTTGCATGGTTATGAGGCTTCTTATGACTTTGAAAAACAACAAGAAAAAAAGGGTAGCTCTGAAACTGGCATGTTCTCAGGTTTATTTTTAATCTTAAAGCACCCATACATTTTAGGTATTTTTGGCATGATGTTCTTTTATGAACTGGTCAATGTGGTGCTTGGAATTCAGCGTACGGTAATACTACAAGCTGGCGCAAAAGATGCTGCAGCGTTTACAGGAGAAATGTTTAAACAACGGTTTATGATGCAGGGTGTGGGCTTTTTAGTTTCATTCTTTGGTACTCGCGTTTTGATCAAACGGTTGGGTGAACGTGTGTGCTTGATGTTGATCCCTATTGTCACAGGATGCTTGCTAGCATACTTTATGCTAGCGTACAACGAGCAAGCAGTGCTTCTTGTGTTTATGGTACTTGGCATGTTGAATTATGCTTTTGCTTCTCCAGTACGCGAAGCTTTATACATACCAACGGTTAAAGATGTTCGATTTAAATCAAAAGCATGGATTGAATCCTTTGGACAACGTTTTGCAAAAGCATGCGGGTCTGGAGCAATTGGTTCAATTCAAAGTGTAGCTGCTGTTGGAACGCCCTTGTATCTAGGCTTATTCTCATCATTTTTTGCAGGAATTGTTTTTCTGTGGATTGGTGTAGCGTGGCTTTTGGGTAAGAAATACGTTTCTCTCTTGAAAAAAGGCGAAGCTGTTGGCGCAGAATAATGGCTTAAAGTTTGTATTTTTTTCTTTTTCAGGTACTCTAGTACATAGAATTAGTAACATGTTTTTTATTGATAGTAACTTAATTTAAAGGACCTCAAAAGGTGTATTTATGATAGATTTTAGACAGTTGATAGATGTAGGTCTTCATTTTGGCCATCAAAAATCGAGATGGTGCCCAAAAATGCAACCGTACATTTGGGGGCATAGAGGCGGCGTTCATCTCATTGATATTTCTAAAACCGCTTATGCTTTGCAAAAAACTGCAACCTTTTTAGAGAGTGTTGTTGCCCGTGGCGAAACTATTTTGTGGGTCGGTACAAAAAAAACTGCAAAAGATACGATTGCTATCGTTGGCCAAGCGACAAATATGCCATACGTTAACTACAGATGGGTTGGCGGAACAATCACTAACTATCATCAAGTAAAAAAAGCTGTTACTAAGCTTCTTCACTTTGAAGATGTGATTGCAAAATCAACTAAAGAAAATTCTCCTTATACAAAAAAAGAAGTTGTGCGATTCCAAAAATTAGCAGAACGTTTACACAGAAGTGTTGGTGGTCTAAAGGCTTTGACCCAAAACATCGGCGCGATTGTGTTAATTGATGTTCGTAAAGAACAAACAGCTCTTCTTGAATCTATTTCATCAGGAGTTCCTGTTGTTGCATTGGTCGATACAAATTCTGATCCAAGCAACGTTCAATACGTAATTCCTGGAAATGATGACTCAGCAAAAGGTATTGCATTTGTTCTAGAATATTTGCAAGAAGCTGTTAAAAGAGGCATCGCTAAAAAAGCTGAAGTAAGCAAAAATGCAAAAAGTGCAATTGAAGCCCAAAGAGCTGCGCAAAAAGATGCTCAAGCTGAAGCTCCTAAATCATTCGAAGCGAAAAAAGCTGAATTGAGAGATATCATCATTGATATTTCTGATGAAAGCGATGAAGAAGTTTCGTCTAAAAAAGGTGTAGCTAAGCCAGCGTTTAAAAGACCTGTCAATAGAAAAGGCGCATAGTCTTTTTACTACTTGGAGAGATGTCTGAGTGGTCGAAAGAGCATGATTGGAAATCATGTATGTTCTGAAAAGAGCATCGAGGGTTCGAATCCCTCTCTCTCCACCATTCACTTTTTCCCGTGTGAACGAAGTTTATTTACGAGTTAAAGTGAACTGCGCGTAATTTGAAAAAAGTGAATGGCTCCGCCGCTCAATGCACTAAGCAGTAGAGCACGGTCATTACAGATGTTTGACAAGTACCGGTAAAAAACGTACCAGTATAAAATTGATTAAAAAACTGAGAGAAGTTTTTAAGATGTATGGTGTTCAACCTGTCAGGTCCGGAAGGAAGCAGCAGAAGCATTCATAGATTTGTAAAAGCTTCTCTCGATTTTGTTACATGAGCAAGGTTGATTATGGGCCAGGTAGCATTAAATTTAGCAAGAAAATGGCGGTCCTCAAATTTTAAAGAAATTATTGGGCAAGATTTGGTTGTGAGAATTTTGCAAAATAGTTTATTCAAGAATCAATTTTTTCCGGTATATCTTTTTTCTGGGCAGCGAGGTTGTGGTAAAACATCAACTGCACGCGTTTTTGCATCGGCTATCAATTGTAAAAAAATTTCTGAATTTCAAAAAAATCCTCAATCTTGTCAACTTCCTTGTTTGCAGTGTGATTCATGCATTGCTATGACTGCAGGTCGTCATCCAGATTTTATGGAAATTGATGCAGCATCATACACAGGCGTTGACAACATTCGAAACATAATCGATACATCGTCATTTCTGCCACTTCTTGGTGAACGAAAAATCTATTTGATAGATGAAGTTCACATGCTCAGCAAGGCAGCATTTAATGCATTTTTAAAAATTTTAGAAGAGCCACCAAAATTTGTAGTTTTTATTTTGGCAACTACTGAGGCTCAAAAATTACCAGAGACAGTTCGATCTCGTTGTTTTCAGCTATTTTTCAATCCTGTAAAGCTTGATACTGTTGCGGCTCATCTTGAGCACATGTGTAAAAAGGAATTGATAGCGTATGACGCTGCGGGTCTTGAGTTTATTGCACAGGTATCGCAGGGTTCGCTGCGTGATGCTATTAATCTTTTAGAGCAAGCGCGTTTTGCTGATAGCAAAGTGACAAAGTCAGTTGTTTTGTCGGTGCTTGGGTACCTTGATGATCGATCGTTGTACCAACTTCTTTCTTTCATGATTCAAAAAAATCATAAAGACATGTTGGCGTTCTTTCATGAACTATCAAAGCAAACGATTTCTACAGAGTACGTTGTTAAGCGATTTGTTGAGCTTTTGTACGACGGAATTATTTTAAAATACAGCGGTGAGCCGAAATACTTTTTAGATATTCCTCAAGAGCTTAAAGATTTGATCAATCAAATGCCTATGCAGCAACTCGTTACTTATTTTGATCAAATTTGTAACCTTGATATGGCTATGCAAAAAACGAGCCGAAAACAGCTTTTGTTTGAATCTATGTTGCTTCGACTGATAAGCCGCGATGAAATTGGTCAATTAGTCTTAGGTGAAGAAAAAAAAAAATGAGCAATTGGTAGCTGACGCTGTTGATGCAGATCAAGTAAAATGGCAGATGTTTGTCAAAGTGGTACATGCTCATATCGATCCAGTACTTGCATCAATGCTTTTTGAAACAGACTTTATTAAATTTGATCAAGCTAAAAAAATTATACACTTAGTGACGTTAAAAAAATTCACGATGTTTCAAGATCTGTTTATTGAGCAAAGAGCTCATTATCAAGAATATCTCGATAGAATATTTGGTTTTAAAGCTATCTTGGTTGTGGAATTCATAAAAACTACAGAAAGAAGAAGAGTGGAAGAAGAAAAAAGGCAGCCTGTCGTCTCAGGAGCTATGCGACCATCAGGGTCGGATATGGGGCGAACGGTTAACGACCGAATGGTCAACGACCGAACGGTCACTGACCGAATGGTTAACAATCAAACGGTTAACGACCGAATGGTTAATAATCGAACGATCAACGTGAGTTTGAGTAAGAATGAAAAAAATATTGATATTGCTGATGAAACAAAATGGAAGTTAACCCATAGATTGCTTGAGAATTTTGGGGGAACTGTGCGCGAAATTATAAAGGATTCACATGAGTTTGATGCCTAAGGTTGTCATTGTTGGACGGACGAATGTCGGAAAGTCTTCATTATTTAATCGACTAGCCACCAATGTGAAAAGCTTGACGCTTGACATTGAAGGGGTAACTCGTGACATGATCACTGATTTTGTTGAGTGGAATGGTGTTAAATTTGAATTGATTGATACCGGTGGTATTGATCTGTGTAAAAAAGCTGATGAAATGACCTGCTTGGTTACTCATAAAGTAAAAAAGACACTAGAAGACGCAGCATTGTTATTGTTTGTTGTAGATGGACAAACAGGAATTGCTGAGCAAGATATGCTCATTCGAAATTTTATACATGGTCTTAACAAACCAACGTTTGTGTTGGTAAATAAAGTTGATTCTATTGAACGTGAAGAAAATATTTATCAATTTCATAAATTTGGATTTGAAAATGTTTACGGTGTTTCTGCGACACATGGTCGTAATATTGGTGATGTTTTAGATCGCATCGTAGAAGTTATTTCTCAAACAAAGCCAACAACAAAAGTAATTGATGATACTCCTGAATTTAAAGTAGCTTTTTTAGGCCGTCCGAATGCAGGAAAATCATCGTTGATGAATATTTTGGTTGATCAAGACTTTTCAATCGTATCGCCTGTGGCTGGTACCACGCGTGAAGCTCTTCGTAAACGTGTGACGTTTAATAAACAAGTAGTTGAGTTGATCGATACTGCTGGAGTTCGTAAAAGAAGTGGAGTTTCAACTGAACTTGAATCAATGATGGTAACCAATGCGTTGCAAGCTGCAAAGCGTGCACACATTGTTTTATTGATGATTGATGTGCAAGAGCCAGAGTTGACTGCTCAAGAGTTAAAATTAACGTCTTATGCTTTTGAAAATGGTTCTGCTGTCATAGTTCTGTTTAACAAAATGGATTTGTTGGATGAAGAAAAACAACAGTATCTTGATTCATCAATGGAAGAGTACAAATACTTTTTGAAAAAGTTAGAAACGCTTAACATTTCTTGTAAAACTGGAAAAAACGTTGGCAAAGTTTTACCTTTGGTGCAAAAGGTATGGGAAAAATTTGGCTCTCGCTTTACGGATCGTTATTTAACTGATCTTTTCATGGATGCGCTCGTTAAGACTCCATTGTATAAAAATGGACAACGATTAACATTTCATAAAGCACATCAAGTTGGAGCTGCTCCGCTTAGAATCGAATTGATCGTTAGAAATACAGAAATATTTGAAGAAAATCATCGAGCATTCTTTGAAAATATTTTGCGTAAAGCGCAAGATTTAAAAAGTGTTCCAATGTTTTTCTATGCTAAGGCAAAAAGAGACGTTAAATAATTTAAATTTGTCTTTGAAAAAAAATTAACTTAAAAAAACAGGAATCTTCGTTTTTATCAAAATGAAGATTCCTGTTTTTTGTTGTGTAAGCTAAAGGTAAAAAATATCTATTTTTGTCAGATCATTGCGATTACATGAATTAGTTAACTATCATTCTTGTATGACTTATATGAAGTAAAAAAAATGGGAAAGGATTTTTATGCAAGCAGATATGACTTTTAGAGGTATGGAACCATCGCAAGCAATGGAACAATATGCGGCTAAATATTTAACGAAGTTTAAAAAATACTTTGGTAAAGAAGAACCAGATTCGATTTTTGTAAGTGTTGTCTTTGAAGGTCAACTGAATCATCATATTTATGCATGTGAAGTTCGCATTAAAACTCCTCATTTTGATGTACAAGTCAAAAGAGAAAGTGCTGATATGTATGAGCTGATTGATGAGACAATGAAGATTGTGGAACAAGAGCTGCAAAAAACAAAGCAACGTTTTGTTGATGATCTTAGAAAAAAGAAAAAATTAGTTTAGACTAAAAAAGTATTGTTAGAATTTAAAGGGGCGGAACAATCTGCCCCTTTTTATATTGTTGAAAGGTATTTACTCGTGTTTGATTCAAGATATTTTTTTATGGGATGTATTATTATCTCAGTGTTACTTGCAGCACAATACTTCAAAGGTAATCTTATGAAAAAAACGTATGGAACTGTCATTATTTTAAATGGTCCATCAGCGTCAGGTAAAAGTTCAATTCAAAAAGCATTTCAGCCACTGATGATGCCTAATTTATGGATTAAGCATGGAATTGATTCATTGTTCGATCAACCGATGCCTGATATTAATCCTGAAAATTTAGCATTTTGGCAATCAGAAAATCCAATTCGCTGGGTAGTAAACTCTAAAGATAAAGATGGAAACAACATTATGACGCTGTTTGTTGGCGATCAAGGTGACAAAGTTGCCTACGGTATGAACAGTGCGATAGCTACTTACGCTCAGGCAGGAAGTAATATCATTGTTGATTATATTGCTTATAAAAAAGAATGGATTGATGATCTACAGCAAAAATTAAAAGGTATTAATACCTTTTTTGTGAAGGTAAATATTCCATTAGATGTTTTAGAGCAACGTGAGCAAGTTCGTGGAACGTCACCAAAAGGTCATGCTCGCAGTCATTACGACACCGTGCATTGGGATATTGTGTATGATTTACAGGTAGATTCAGGTAAACAAAATCCAACAGAGATCGCACAAACGATTAAAGAGTTTATTGAAAAGAAATAAAAAAATAACAAAAAAGAAAAAATTTTAAAAGAGGCTTCAGGTTGCTTTATAGCCAATATTCGTGCAAATTCACCACAAACTATTGAATTATCCACCACCTGATGGTGAAATTGCATGAAATTGTAGCGTTGCCGATCAGTGCTTTATGGTCAAAGAAATAAAAACCTAAAAAAAGAAAGCCGACTTATAAAACAGTCGGCTTTCTTTTTTCTCTAAAATTTAAGTGAATCTATTATACGTTTTTAACCGCTTGTACAAATTCTTCAGGAGTCATGCTGTATGGTTCGCTTGACCATTTTTGCATCACTTCCTGCGTGTGCGGATTGATAATTAAAATAGAGGGTTGAGCAAAGACGCTAAACTTTGTTTTAAGTTGCGATGCTTGCTCGTCTGAGCTTTGAGTGCAATCAACTTTCACAAAAATTATGCTGCTGCTTAAACCTTTTGCAACAACGTCTTTATGAAATATTTTTTTATCAATTGCTTTGCAGATTGTGCAATGGTTTGCCCAAAAATCAAGTAGGACTAATTTGTTTTCAGCTTGAGCCATGCTTAAAGCTTGCTCATAATCTAAAACCCAGGTAACACCAGTTGGTACACAGACGATATTTTTTTGGCGTGTCAATTCATAGGTTTTAAATGCCATAAATACTGCAGCAGCCAGTAAAATAATACCTAGTAAGCTTTTAAGTGTTTTTGTTCCTGTATCCATGTTTTTTTGCGCGTCAATGATGTAAAATAGGGCCGCAAATAAAAGATAGAGAGTAAAGAGTATGCTGACTACCATAGCTGGTAAAATATTGCTTAGATAGTAAAAACAGGTTGCTAGCATTAAAAAGCCAAGAAGCTTTTTAATCTCAACCATCCATTGACCAGCGCGAGGAAGTGCGTTCATTGATGAAGAGAAAGTTCCGATGATGATAAGTGGAACGCTCATGCCAATTCCAAAAACAAATAAGAGCATGAATCCTGCAAGTACATGACCCATAGTTGCCACAATGGTAAGCAGTAATGCTAAGCCAGGAGATACGCAGGGTGATGCAACGCTACCGCTGATAAGCCCGAAAAGATAAGCTGACAGGAATGGTCCAAACGCTGAGCTAAGCTGTACGCTTTTTTGCATAAATGAAGGGATTGCAAGATCGATGACACCAATCATAGTCAGCGACATGTAACCAATAAACAACACTAAAACAAGGACAAAAATTGGTTGCGATAAAAGACTACCAAACGAAGCTCCGGCAAATGCGGCAAGTAGTCCCAGAAGTGCAAACGTTGTTGAAAGTCCGAATGCATAGCAGAGTGAACCTAAAAAATTACGAAATAATGAAGCATGTTGGTTACGATGCAAAATACCAATTGTTATTGGAATCATCGGGTAAATGCAAGGAGTTAAGCTTAAAAGTAGTCCAAGAAGGAAAGCAAAAAGAAAACGAACCCAGTTGCTGTTTGTATTTTGGACTATGCCTTGCAGTTTTTCTGTGATCGATTTTTTGACCGGAAGTACGCTGCACGATGTAGCGCGAGTAGTAATCGGTTCATTATTCGTTGAAGATATATTCGTAGGTGCTTTTTCATTGAAAGAAAGTTCAACAATTTTTTCCGTCATGTTGCTTTCTGGCAGAAGTAAAAAGCTCGTGTGAACATTTGTTTTTACCGGAGTATCGAGCGAGGTAGTAACAGGAATTGATAACGTTACACTTCCTTCAAAAACTTCTTTAGTCGCTAAAAATTCTGGGAGATATTTTTTAGTAGGAGTCTGTGAGTACGATACGGTACCGATATGAGCGTTAGGGGTGTCTAAAGAAACAGATAGAGTCTGTTTTAAAATCGCTTCATTTTCGCCGAGTGTCATGATCATGTCGATTTGTTTTTGATGAACTGACTGTGTAGTTTCGTGTGTTCCTATGGTGATTGGTTTGATCGTTGCAAACCCGAAAAAGGCAAGCGTTAAAAGTGCTTGATATAATTTTTTATTCACAAGTTTTCCTTATGGTTGTGGGGATATGAAAGCTTTGTAAGAGTTGTGTTAACTGTACAAGCTTTTTGATGCGATATCAAAGCATTATTTTTTCGTCGTTCATTTTACCTACAAATATAAATTACCCGTCGTTCGTCCCGAGTGATTTCGAAGAAATTGTATCGAGGGAAGCTGATTTAAATAATTTTTATCCCTCGATACATTTTGCTAACGCAAAACACTCGGGACGAACGACGACTAGAAAAATATTTATGGACAATACATAGTTATTTTATTTTTTTCTTTGAGTCGTATGTCGTAATTTTTACAACTCCAAATTCTGAGCTAAGCAGCATTGTTGCAATTTCTTGATTTTGTCTTAGTTGTCCAATGATCCCATGAACGTTATGTTTTAAATCTTTAAATGTTTCATCATTTAAAAGCATTGCTGATGGACGCAGCGTGATAAATAAATCTGATAGTATTTTCCCATGAAGACTTTGTGCTTGAATATCGCAATTTAAATCTTGTGGCACTGACACGGTAATATTTCCATGCTCACTGTGTAGATTTAAAGAATGATCAGGCTGCATGTTTAATCGCTGCACAAAAATATTTCCCTGAGTTGTTTTCGCTATAACCGTATTTGTTCCCTCAAAAATATTTATAGCTCCATAAGTGGTTTGCGCGTCTATAGCTCCAGAAAGATTTTTAATGGTAATGTCTTTTTCTGTCGTTGCAATTTTAACTGGCAATGTTTCAGGGACAAGAATTTGTAGAGCAATCGTTCCAGAGAGAGAATCATCAGTCATGGTTGTTGAAACTTGTAAGACATTATCTTTGACTTTGCATTGTAGCGTTGCACTTTGAAGAAATAAATCAGATCCTTGTTTTCTAAGCTCAACTAAAACACATGATTGCTTCCAAGTTTTGATTGAAATATCGCCATGTTCGCACAAAAGTTCTAACTTTTTGATATGATTAAATTCTTTGTGAATGATTTCTTCTTTGTTTCTGCTAAAAAAAGAAGAAACGCGTGATGGAAGCTTTGGTATAGAAATTTTTGTTTCTATCGGTATAGTAAATGATAACAGTAAGAGACTTGTAACTTTTTGATAAAAATTTTTCATAGAACCTCATCCTTGATGGTGGAAAAAATATGACTCATGGTCAAGACCGCATTCAGACATGCATCGCAAAGATTATACAGAATAATTCTGGAGTAAAAAACATTTTCGAAGAAATTTATCAGCAGGGGGGTCGAGTCCTTCTGGTGGGAGGCGCGGTTCGCGACTGTTTTCTTGGTTGTTTCGGATCAGATCTTGATTTTGAAGTGTATCATCTTACGTTTGAGCAGCTTCAAGACATCTTACAAAAATTTGGAAAAGTAAGTTTTATAGGAAAATCTTTTGGTGTTTTACGTTTGCACGGACTTGATGCAGATTGGTCTATACCACGAGTCGATAGTTATGGTCGTAAACCAACGGTAGAGTTGGATCCTAACATGAGTTTTCCGCGAGCTTTCCGTCGCAGGGACTTAACCATTAATGCAATGGGCATTGATCTTTATTCGTATGAATTAATCGATCCATTTGATGGATATAGCGATTTACAAAATAAAACTTTAAGGTCGCCAGATGTAACGTTTTTCGTACAAGATCCACTACGATTATTTCGAGTGATGCAACTATCAGCTCGTTTTAACATGAAAGTGGATGAAACATTAAGCCAAGTTTGTCGCACCATGGATATTTCAACTCTTTCCTGCGAGCGCATTGAAAAAGAATTTTCAAAGCTTTTCTTAAAAGCATATCGACCATCTATTGGACTGCGCTGGCTTGCAGAAATTGACCGGCTTAAAGATATTTTTGTTAATGTTGAATTCCAACCAAACTTTTATGATATCGTTGATTGTCTAGCTCAAGGCTACAATTACTCAGATGACCAAAAATTATTTGCTTTGTGGGGTATAATTGCACACAATTTGCAAAAAGATGAACTACGCAGTGTGCACAGTGATCAAAAAATTTCTCCCGCGCAATTGTTGCAAATCACAACGTTTTTAAAAACTTATATCGGTTCTTCAGATTTGGTTCATCGTGCTGGCATGATGAGTTGGTATGTTCGCTATGTACCGCTTCTTGCTTCTGCGCAAGATTTAACCAACTACAAATGGCTGGCTCATTGGATTGAGCCATATTTCACCATGGAAACACTGGGCACCATGGCTTCATGTTATTATCCACTCGATGTGATTGAAGCGTTTTTACAGAAAGCAAAATCTGCAAAAGTTTTATATAAATCTGAAGCACCCTTAATCATGGGCAAAGATCTTTTAGAGTTTGCTCAAGGTAAAGAATTGGGCGACTTAGTAAAAAAAGCCTATGAGCTCCAATTGAATGAATCTATTTCTGACAAACAAAAATTACTGCAAAAAGTTTTGTTGAAATAAGTTCATTGTCAAAATTGGATTTTTCCAGAAAAATTATGTAAAAAAATCATTTTATTTTGTGCTACACTACAAAGCATGAGTTTATCGTACATAAAAAAATTAAGGAAATTTTCATGAGTGAAATGATGGGAAATAATGCTGTTTGGGGACTTATAGTTCAGAGTGATTTTATGACCAAAATGGTCATGCTCACTCTTTTTTTTATGTCTGTAGTTTGTTGGGCGATTGCTGTATACAAATTAATTTTATTACGAATCAAACAAAAACAATGTCGCGATGTGCTGTATGAAATGAGAAAATGCACAACGTTGCAAGAAGTTTTACAAGTCGCAAGTGAAAACAAAAAAACATTACCTGGTTATGTACTTGTACAATTACTTTCACATGCAAAAAATGCACAAGAAACAAATTCTATTGAATTGTTTCAGTTTCAAGCAGATAGCATTATCGACGATGTGCTGTACCTTGAAGAAGCGTACACTCCGGTACTAACCATAAGCGCATCAGTTGCAACGCTGCTCGGACTTTTTGGTACCGTATGGGGACTTATTCACGCATTTGTTCGTATCAGTGAAAAACAATCAGCAGATATCGTTGCTGTTGCTCCTGGTATCTCAGAAGCTTTAATTACCACTATCGCAGGTCTTGTGGTTGCTATTCCGGCACTTGTTTTTGCTCAGTACATTGCTCTTAAAATAAGAAGCTTGGAACATAGTTTGGTAAGTTTGAGCGATAAAGTTACGGTCATGGTTCGTATGTCTATGACTACGAAGCAGTCACCGACTGTGCAGCATAAATCAGATGAATCTATCTAAAACATAAGGGGCAGTAGATGAGAAGAAATCGTTCACGCAGAGTGAAAAACAGAGGCCATGTCATGCAAGAACTGTCTATGACACCTCTTGTCGACGTTGCTTTAACATTGCTTATTATTTTTATGGTTGCGACTCCAATGATGAACAATGTGATTAAAGTAGAATTGCCTTCAAGCCGGATGGATGATGGAGCAATTCAATCTCACAGCCAGCAAGATTTAACGGTGTACATTGATAAACAGAGAAAAATTTATTTAAATGGTCAGCCATACTCACTTGATGGAATTTTAAAAGAACTGAAAGTTCTTGTGAAAAAAGATAAAGAAGAAATCGTTTTTGTGAAAGCTGATCAATCTGTGCCGTACGGAGCTGTCATTGATTTAGTCGATACGATTAAAGTTTCTGGAGGCGTCAAGTATGTTGCACTTGCGACTAAGCGCGCTTTCTAAGAAAATATGTTCATGTTTTTCACAGCGACAACTTTTTTTAGGGCAGTTAATCTTTCTTGTGCTGTGCGCGCATCTGATGATTTTTGGATGTGTCATCCTGAGTTCGATGTTGAGCCAAAAACGAGATACATTTTCTATATCACTAGCACAATCAGGTCAAACATATGTTTTAATGCCATTACAAAAGCACGTTGATAATTCTGACCTAGGCCGTAAAAAAAGAAACACATTATCACAAACAAAATCAAAGGTGATGGATTATGAGTCTTATCAACGACAAAAAAAAGAAGAATTACGCAAGAAACGTTTACTTGCTAAGCAGTCTTTGCAAACTAAAGTAGAGGCAAAAAAAAGTTCTGTTGTCGCTAAAAAATCTTTGCAGCAAGTTGATCAGTTTACTCAGCAAGCACAACCAGCTTCAAAAGCATCATTGATTTTGAGGTCTACGGCAAAACCAACACAGGGTAAAAAAAGCTCACTCAGAAAAACAGCTTCTGCTAAACAAAAAAAACAAAAAGTTCAGCATGTTGTAACACTTGAAATTATTGATATTGAAATAAGCAGTGACGAGCAGGAACAAATTTCTCCACAAGCAATCTTAGAAATTGAACAGATTGCTGTTGAACAACAAGTTGAGCAACCAGTTGCTACAGAAGAGTCACCCATTGAGCAACAAGCTGTTGCGCAATCAGCCATTGCACAATCTGCAAGTTCTGACAATTCTTCATCTGAAGATGCAGACCTTGAAAATGTTGTTTTTGTTGGGTATGAGCAATTAGACAACACAATTGTTGGATCAAAAATTCAACAAGAGATTTTACAGCATTGGAACCCTCCTATCGGAATTCCGCCAGGGGTAAGCTGTGAACTGTGCGTTCATGTTGACGCAAATGGTAAAGCTGATTCAATTAAAATTACGAAAAGTTCAGGCAGACTTGTTTACGATATAACCGCGCGCAAAGCTTTGTCTGCTTGTGTGTTTCCAAAAGAAATCTGGAATAAAAATAATACGATTACATTAGGATCATAATGTTTTTCAAAAAATTACTTACATCTTTTTTATGCATGTCATCATTTTTTCTTCACTCCTCGCTGCCGTCTTTGTCTGACGATTTGCAAATTGTAGTGCAAGCGCAGAAAACAAAAAAAGTATCACTAGGGCTCGTTGTTGTTGGCAAACATGATGCGTCCTTAGACGGCTTTGTAGAGCGTTTAAAAACAGATTTAGAGTGGAGCGGCCAATGCAAAATTATAACGCAAAAAAAAGACAAACTGCAGCATGTTTCTGAGCTGCAAACAATGTTTTCTAGTGACGTAACGCTTGCTATTTTTGTTTCAAAAGCTGGATTACAGTATTCATGGCGTCTGTACGATGTCATGTCTGCTGAAATGATTGTTGGCAAAAAAGTAATGCAAGAAGATAAACCAATAGCTTTGGTAGCTCACACGGTGGCTGATGAACTGTGGCCTGAACTGTTTGGGCATAAAAGTTCATTTCGTAGCAAGATTGCATTTTGCAAACAAATTTGGCGAAAAAAACATGGAAGAGAAAAACCATACAAACAAATTTGGATTGCTGATTTTGACGGTTCCAATCCACAACTTTTTATCGATGCTCCAACGGTAAGCTTTGCTCCACGATGGAATAATGACGTTGATAGTCCTCTTCTTTTTTACTCTGAAAACACTATGTCAAACGTGCAGCTGGTGATGAGCAATATGTTTTCCAAGCGTAAAGTGATTTGCTGTTTTGATGGGTTGAACATGCAACCATCGTTTTCCTCCGATGGAAAGCGTGTGGTCTTTTGTTTATCAAAAGATGGAACAAGTCAGCTATATCTTTCATACATGGATAGCATCACTCAAAAACGTGCTTTTAGTCGATTAACATTTAACGATGGAAATAATATTGCACCATGCTTTATCGACAATACCCATGTGGCATTTGTGTCTGATTTTGAAACTCATAAGCCGCAACTCTATGTGCTTAGTTTGTCTGATCAGTCATTGAAACGGATTACTGACGGTGGTTATTGTGCCTGTCCAAGCTATAGCAAGGTTCGACAGCAGTTGGTTTATTCAAAAATGATGGGCGGCGCTATGCAGCTTTTCACCTACGATGTGAAAACTGAAGAACATAAACAAATCACCCAGGGTGGTGGCAGTAAAGAAGAAGCAAGCTGGTCAGCTTGTGGAAATTATATTGTTTTTGGACTTAATCAAGGTTTGAAATCTCGTATTGCTCAATTAAATTTGATAACAAACAAAGTGAACTATTTAACCAGTGAACATGATCATTGTACCTATCCAGATTGTTCACCGATCTACTCTAAAAATCTGGGTATTTTAAACGCATAGAATTTTAAAATAAACGACAAAAAAGCCTACCGTTTTCAGGTAGGCTTTTTTATTAAATTCTGAATTTAAAGAGTCAGAGCTTAGTAACGGCTGCTGCCGCCACGATCACTGCTGCCACCACGAGAGCTGCCAGAACCAGAACGAAATCCGCCTGTGCTGCCACCCATGCTACCGCTGCGGCGTTCGCCACCAAATCTGCTGCCGCCTGTGCTGCCTGTGCTGCTACGAGGTGCAAAAGATTCTTTTTTGCCGTGTGCAATGTTAACTTTTAGGCTACGGCCGTTTAGTTCTTGTCCGTCCATTGTAAGCGCTTCTTTAGCTGCTTCTTCTGTTTCGAATTTTACAAATGCAAAACCACGAGGTTGTCCTGTTTCACGGTTTGTTGGAATGTTGATTTCAGAAATAATTCCGAATTTTCCAAATGCATCTTGTAGCTCATTTTTATCAGTGCTGAAAGCAAGATTGCCGATAAAAATTGTTTGTTGGTTGTCCATGTTTTGAGACCTTCTTAAAGGAACAGTGTTACTGACCGTTTCCATTCTCTAACTTTTGGAATGTACTTTGGTATCAGTAATAAATCAATAATAACTCTACTAGTATCTCATTTCTGGAGGCATTTGCAACATCAATAATCATTTTTTATGGATATTTTGTATCTTTTTTTTAAAAATCGTAGAAGATGTCGACAGGATGCCGTTTTTTTATTACAATGAATAAAAATCTAGCGAGTTTGTCTTATAATGTAATGAAGCGTGAAAATATATAATTGTTATTTTGTATCAACAGCAAAAATAAGCGAAAAGGTATTATGAAACCAAATAAACCATTTAATTCATTTAACCCTAAGGGTCTTTTGGTTGGTATCGTTGTGGCAGTCGGCCTTCTAGCTATGCTTACTCACCTTACCGAACATACAAAAAATATCGGAAATATTTCATATAAAGAGTTTCTAGACAAAGTCCGTGGCGATCAGGTTAAACAAGTTAAAATTGCCGGACAATTTGTTGAAGGCGTAACTAATGACAATCAAAAGTTTCAAACGGTTGTAGCAGAGCGTTCTGGCGACTTTGACCTGTTTGAAAAACATGGGGTTGATTTTTCAGTCTCTACACCATCTATGTCAACTGGTTCATGGCACGTGTTCTTGGTGATCGGTATTTTGATGCTGCTTGGCGTGATCTCTGGATGGTACCTCATGCGTCAAATGCGTAATGGCAAAAATGGTGGCGGCGCTGGAGGCATTTTTACCATTGGAAAAAGCAAGGCTAAAATGTTCTTGCCAGCTTCTATTAAAGAACGATTTTCATCAGTTGCTGGTGCTCATGAAGCCAAAGAAGATTTAAAAGACATTGTTGATTTCTTAAAAGATGCTGCAAAGTATCGAAGACTTGGAGCTCAAATCACACGTGGAGTACTGCTTGTTGGTGAACCGGGAACGGGAAAAACGTTGCTTGCGCGTGCAGTTGCTGGTGAAGCAAACTGTCCATTCTTTAGCGTGAGCGGATCTGATTTTATTGAAGTTTTTGTTGGTGTCGGTGCATCTCGAGTTCGAGACCTTTTTGCAGAAGCAAGAAAAAAAGCTCCATGTATCGTTTTCATTGATGAAATTGATGCTATCGGTCGTCAACGTGGCTCTTCTATGGGCGGCGGTAACGAAGAACGCGAACAAACATTAAACCAGCTTTTAACAGAGATGGACGGTTTTGAAACAAACAAAGATCCAATCATTGTTCTTGCGGCAACTAACCGACCTGATGTGCTTGATAAAGCTTTAATCCGACCTGGACGCTTTGATCGACAAATTGAGGTCCCAGTTCCTGATTTGATTAGCCGAGAAGAAATTTTAAAAGTTCATTTGAAAAAAGTCAAAGCTGCAGCTGATCTTGATGTGAAACGTATTGCGCGTGGAACACCAGGCTTTACCGGTGCTGATCTTGCAAACTTAGTCAATGAAGCAACAGTTATTGCATCGAAAAAAAATCTTACCGAAGTTGGTATGTATGAGTTTGAAGAAGCTCGTGATAAAATCATGCTTGGTACAGAATCAAAAACAATGATTTTGACAGATCATGATAGAAAAATGACATCGTACCATGAAAGTGGTCATGCGCTTATTCGGTTATTGATGCCAAAAGACACAGATCCATTACATAAATTAACCATTATTCCGCGTGGTCGGGCTCTTGGCGTAACTCATTTTTTACCAGAGCGTGAAAAATATAGCCGTAACAAAGAAGAGCTGCTTGCAACTATTGCAGCAGCGCTTGCAGGACGTGCTGCAGAAGAGTTAGTGTTTAACGAACTTTCAACGGGTGCTTACAGTGATTTTAAAGCTGCAACTGAAGTAGCTCGTTCAATGGTCTGCCTTTATGGAATGACTGATGAATTGGGTAAACGTGTATATCTTGATACATACGATAGCAAGGGTGGTTATTCACAAAAGACTTTTGAAAAAATTGATGAAGAAATTACCAAGATTTTAAACGATCAATACGCTATCGCTATGAAAATGTTGATAGATAATCGAGATAAACTTAATTTGCTCGCTGAAACATTGCTTGATAAAGAAACAATGTATGCCGCTGAGGTATACGAATTACTCGGTATCGAACCACGAGCAGATTTACGATTAGTATAAAATAAGTAGTATCAAAATTAGGGCCTTAGTCGGGCCCTAATTTATTTTAATCTATTTTAAAAGGAGTTTTGCAATGCAGTATGTTGAAACTATGCGCCCGATTATAAAAAAGGCTGGCGACCTCGTGATGTCTCATTTTCGCGGTTCTATCGAAATTCATCGCAAAAAAGATTTAAGCGTTGTCACTAATATTGATTTGTTAAGTCAAGAAATTTTAAAGCATGATCTATCTGTGGCTTTGCCTGGCTCTGGGTTTATCGCTGAAGAGTCTAAGGATCACGACATCCAAGAATTTACGTGGGTCATTGACCCAATTGACGGAACAAAAAATTTTACGCGCGGGATTCCTTATTTTTGCATAAACGTGGCATTAATGCAGGGTGCGCAAGTGATTGCAGCCGTGACCTATTATCCTGCTATGGATGAATGGTTTTACGCTCAGAAGGGCGCAGGCGCATGGCGCAATGGAGTTCGCTTAAACATGGAAAATAGAGGCTGGACTCAGGCTGGAGCTTTAGTGGTTGTGTCAGATTTTCGTCTTCGACAATGCGAGCTGCTTGGTAAAATTAAACACGAGCTAAAACATATTGAACACGGAGTTCGTTTCCGTGTGTACGGAGCGGCAGCATTAGATTTGGCCTACTGCGCAGCAGGATCGTACGATGCCGTACTTTTTGAAAATTTGGGATGGTGGGATGCAGCAGCTGGTACGTTGCTTATTTCTGAAGCTGGAGGCATGGTCTGTCAATATGACCGTTCTCCTGTCGATCGGTCGTTTCGCAGCTTGATTGCTGGTCATAAAGAAATTTGTAATTTGATACTTCCGGCATTGTAAAATACGGCTATTTGAGTTGGAAGTCGCAAGTTAATTTGCGATCAAAAAGAGCTTTGAGGACCCAAAGCTAGGAAGCACTTTTTCTTATTTTGAGAAATAAGGTGTTATTGCTCATTTAAATTTGATAAAAATCGAAAAGTACGATATTCTTAGAGTTGAATTTGAAAAATTAAACCACCAGCTCTTGGTGGGTCGAAAACATAGTCGAAAACAAAGGTTATCATGTCAAGAATTTGTTCTATCTGTGAAAAGCGGCCACAGGTCGCAAATTTAGTAAGCCACGCAAACAACAAAACAAAGCGTTGGGTCTATCCAAACGTTCATAAAATGACGTTCATCAAAGTCGACGAAACGCATAAAAAACGTGTTCCTGTTCGATGTGATAGCGTGTGCACTAAGTGTGTTAAAGCTGGCAAAATTCAAAAAGTTCTTTAAGGCTCAAAAGGTTAATTCCATATGGCAAATTTAAAATCATCAAAAAAAGCAGCGATCCAATCTGAAAAACGTCATGCAAATAACGTTGCTCGCAAATCTTCAATCAAAACTGCATTCAAAAAAGTTATTGTAGCTCTTGAAGCAGGCAAAACAAAAGATGAAGTGCAAGTATTGTTCAATGATGCTCAAGCACAATGCGCTCGCGCAAAAGGCAAAAGCACATTGCATCGTAAAACAGCATCTCGTAAAGTAAGCCGTTTAGCGCTTCGAGTGCAAACACACTTTACAAGCATTGTTGCATAGTCGTTCAAATCATTGAACTCAAGCTGTAGCTAAAAATTTAGAGCACGCTTTCTTACTTGAGAAAGCGTGCTCTTTTTTATTACTCAGTATTTTTTAAATTGCTTCCAAAGCAATCCCTTCTTGTGCAATCGATTGAGCTAAATTTCGTTGTTTGTCGTGTATAAGTTTTATCAACACAGGGTGAAGCGGTTGCCGTCTAAATTTTTGATATAATTCATTATATTCTTGAACGACTGGATCGATTTTTTTTAGCACTTCTGTTGGCTGAGATTTTTTCCAATTTTGAAAAGAGTTATGAAATTTGAAAATTTTATGAATGATTGGAAGCTTTTTATCTAGGTCAGAAGTAGAACCGCCCATTATATTAGATAAATTTCCAAGATTTTCTGAAAAGCCTTCAATTTTTTTTGGATACCAAGCAACTGGTTGTGCTTTAATTGATGCTTGATCAATTAAAGCCCTTGTTGAGCCATTAGCCTTTTTTTCAAAATTTATTTTGCCATGATGTAATTGCTCGCGCTTCATTGCTTTGTAGGGTTTTATAGCTCTTTCGTACAGTGGATTAGTATCAAATTTGGTATATAATTCTGAAAATTGGTTGTATTTTGGCGATAGTCTTTCAAAATCTTTCCAGCTTCTAAGCCATGCTGAGTATTGCTCTGTTGGTAAATATTGAGTTCTTTGTCCGCGCCACATAAAGCTTGGCGTTGGTTTTGGAGTAAATTTGGCGGTTGTGGTTCGAGCGGCTGGCTGCAGATTGTTATGTAGCATGGTAATAATAGTTATCGTGAGAAGTGTTATCTTTTTCATAATTGTAGTCCCCTAAATTTTTTTGCCTGGGTAGTTTTTAACCAAGCCTGGCCCCCTTTTTAAAGATGATACATGCTCTTAATGGAATTTTTCAATAGTTTTTAAAAAACACTGACTTAGCTCAAGAGCTGATTTTAATGTTATTTTTTATAAAATTTCTTGAAATATCATAATTTTTATGAGCACCTTGGGTTTATGTTTAAAGGGCCAAATCTATTTTAAAAAAAGGAGTGATTATGTCTTTGATTTCTAAAAAGCAGATGCTTTTGATGAGTTTATGTTGTTTTGTCGGTGATGGGCTGCATGCAAGTAAAGCTGGAGGACTGGCTGGAAAAGGTGTGCAAAAATTTACCAAAGCACAATTGAACGAAATTGCTATAGCTAAAAAAATGGTGGTTGACAATACGGTCGCGTTTTTAAATTCAATTCCAAAAAGTACGACAGCTGCAAAAGGATTAAGCTCAGCAGAAAAAGTTTCACTTGCTAAATTTAATAAAGGCTTTGAAAATGAAATTAAAGCGATGCCTGAAATGGCAATAGTTTCATTACTTCCTCAAGCAGCTTTGCAAAATCAGCAAGCAGCAGAGCAAGCAGTGAAAAAATTGTTTCAAGATGTTTATGTAGTTGAGGCTTATTTATATAACCAAGACTTTTTTACAAGAATGGTGAGCAATCTTAATAATTTGCGAACAAATAAATTAATTCAAGACAATCCAGCTAGTACTAAGTTACTAGAAGGTTCAACAAAGGCTGTAATTCTAATTCCAGCAACTCCTGCATCATCAATCGTTCCTTTAGATGATCAAATTGCTGCTTATCTATCATATGTGCAATATACACAGGCGTCAGCTCAAGGTCTATTGCAATATGCGGGTTCATCTAAGCCTTTGACGTCAGTGAATTTACCAGAGCAACAGTTGTTTTTAACCGCTGGACTGGTTGGATCTGAAATGTTTACGCAAGATTTGTCGAACTATGCAGAGATTATGGCAAGTTTGGCTGATGTGTATCAAAACGCAGGAATTATAGGAAAAACCAACATAGAAAGAAATGTAAAAATTGTCACTGAGTTTTTCACAAAACATGGTACTCAGATTCAAAGTTATACAGAAGATGTTATTGCGAATTTGATGAAAGATTCTGAAGAAACGCTTTTAAATATTTTAGATACTCCTGCTGTTGAAACAGGCTTGAAATCTGCTCAAGATTTTGTAAAAGGATTACCAGGTATAACTGAGGCACAAGTACGCCTATTTACATTGATTACGAAAAAATACGTGGTTGGAGCTTTTGAGGCTATATCAGTGCAGCTTGTTGAGCTGAGCTCAAGAAGTGAAGGCGAAATGGCTGATATTGGAGTAGGAGCAGGATCTGGTGAGCAATCGAAAATGAATTTTGATTTTATTCCAACTGAATTTGTAAGTTATCTTAAATTTTTACTTGGACTTTCAGCTGGTGTTGCTACGGTTGATGCTGTAGGTACATGGTCTGAAAAAAGAAAACTTGAAGCTCAAGAAACGGCCGCTCGTGATGCGCTACAAGCTGCGTTTCAGTTAGAATTTGCAAAACAAGAGCAAGCAGCTAATTTGGCAAAAATACAAGCTGCTATCGATGAAACAGCTGCAGGTATAGTTCCAGCTGAGAAATTTGAAAGCTTTGAGTTGCCAAAATTGGTAACCTTTACTTTAGAAGATTTTGAACAATTTATTAATGAATTGAAAGAGTCTCTTGTGGACCGTACAGATGTTGTTTCTAAGCAAATACTTGCGCGACTACAAGAGTGGTCAGCACAAGTTAAAGCAGTTGATTATCAGCAAGTGGTTCAAAATTTACGAGCGTACGCAGCTGAGCGTTCTGATGTGATTTCAAAGAAAATTTTAGAGGCTCTAGAGGCTTTACCAACGATTGATGAGTTAAAAGCTGTTGATTATGTAAAATTCATTCAAGCTTTGCGTAAGCATCTTGCGGACAATGAACAATTATTTCGTGGAGATGAATTTAATGAATTTAAAAATCTGCGAGAAATGCGATCTCCTATGTTAGTTGAAGATGCTAAAAAAATCGCGAACGAAGTAGGAAAATATTTTGAATCATTGACTCCAATGTTCATGAAGTTAGCGGCACAAGTTGCGACATCTGCTAGATTATATTCTGTAAACTTTAAAAAATCAGCAATTGAAATTATTCAAAATATTCATGATCAAGTTAAAGCGCAAAACCCAGGTTTAGCAGAACAATTACAAAATCGAAGTCTTTTATTAATGCCTAAACTTGGATCTCCTGTCGCTGTAGAACAATTGTATTTAATTGGATATTGCAAAGAGCAAGCTGCTCACCAACATGCAACAGGTTTAATTACTCCAGGGGCTAAAGGCATACTTGCAAAATCTCAACAGTTTCAAAAGTTTGCGCAAGTAGCAACTGTGGTAAATGCAGTTACTTTACAATATGGTCCAGCTACGGGTATTGCTTTTCATTCAGGCGTATGGTCAATGTGGCAAAAACCAAAAACTCAGACAAGAAATTATGTTGACCAACTTATGAGCGATCCTAAAATACAGCAACAGTTGAGCCAAGAAGCGGCGCCTGTTAAAATGATTGAAGGCAAGCCAACTCAAACAGCACAAACTGGAATTCTTACGCAAGCAGATATAGCAAAAATAAGAGATTTATCTGCATTTGTGTATGAACACAAGTCTGTGATAAAAGAATATATGGATAAAGCAGCAGACGCTATTGAAACGACTGAAGGTTTAACTCCTGAAATGGTAGTTAACAATACGATTCAACTTGCAGATGGAACATCATTGCCAGCATTAGAAAACTTTGTTCCTGATTCTGAATTGCAAGATGTTAAAGAAATTATTCAAGCTGGTATCGAAATTCTTATTGATCAGGATCGAGGAACAACGGAAACTTTAGAACTAATGCCTTCAGTTGCGAAGGAAGCAATTGAAGAAGTTTGGCAAGAAGGATCGTTTAAAAAGGTTTTCAATAAGCCTAGTGTTTCTAAAATGTTTGTAGCGAGCTCTCGCAAATACGGTATGAAATTAGCACAAGCTCTTTTAAGTGCTGGTATAAAAACTATAACATCACAAGATGTACGTGCTGCGATAGAAAAAGAAGGAATAGATATTATTGGTCTTTCAAATCCAAATAACATGGCTTATTTGATGGGTCACGTTCAGATGAAACTTTGGATGTTACAAGCAAATGCTCCGCAAGCAAATGTTTCAAGAGCAAGTGTATGGCCGGTGATTGAATTAGTTAGTTTTCTACGAGCTTAAAGCAGATCGTTAATTTTTAATCGAAACATACTTATATTAAAAAGGGCTTTGTTGCACGTGTGACAAAGCCCTTTTTATTTGCGAGCAGGCGTAAGATAATTTAAATTTGTTGATTTTTTTTAAATTTTGATAGTAAGTTGAATCATATTTCTGAAAATTTTTAAAAAGGAGTTGCTCATGAAGTTACAAAAATCAGGTTTATTGCTCGCGATTTTTTTGCTGAGCATGGAAGCAGAGATGCTGGGTTCTAGTTTTTCTGGACAGTTGACTCCGCCGCCAGCGCGTAACTTTGGAACCGATACTAATTCTCTTCCACCGCAAAACAATTCAAATGTAGAGATTGACGATGCTGTTATAAAGTGGGTACGCAATAATGCAGAAAGAATAGCTGGAAATATCGGACCTGATGTTACCTTAGAAAAAATAAAAGAATATGCATTAGATCATAATATTGGAATGCTAGTTGATTTAACTGATGAAGAAGGAGACTTCATAATTGGAGCTGTTGTAGCTGCTCAGGAAGCTCAAGACAATGAGCCTTTAGTGAACAATCAGCAGGATCAGTCTTCACAAGATTTATTTAAAATTGTTGAAGTTGTTAGCATGCTAAAAGATATGGAAAGAGAAGAAGTACAAGCGTCGAGAAAATCTCGTGAAGAAGAAAGACGAGCAGAAAAAGAAGAAAAAATAAAACGAGACAGCGCAAACAGAGAATTAGAAAGAAGAAGCAAAATAGAAGCAGAGCAACAGCTTGGTCGTACTTTAGAAGTTGTTAAGTTTGCAAAAGATGCGCAAAAAGAGCAAAAGCGTGCTGATCGTAAAGCAAGAAAAGACAAAGATCCATTTGGCGATGATGCTGCTGAGGCAATACGCTCGATGATAGAAGAATCTGAAATTGCTATAAGCAAAGCAAATAGCGCTATAAAACGAGAAGAAAGAAGAAGAAAAGAACTAGAACAGGCTGCAGAAAATAAACAAAACAGAAAAACTATAGCTGATTCAAAGAAAAAGCAAAGACAGATAGAAAAAATAGAAGAAGAGCTAAGTGCTTTGCGTACAAGTCTAGAAATAAACAGTGAAAAATGGGATAAAGCTAGTTCACTTCTAGAAAAAGCAGCGTTCGAAAATATTTTAAACAGACAAATGCTACAAAGCCAAGGCTTAGAAGAGCAGCTAGAAAAACTTACAAAAAACACAAAATAGTTTTTTTAACTAAAATAAAAAAAGTCCTTGCCGTAAAAAGCAGGGACTTTTTTTTATGAATTAATTTTCAGCAATTTCTAACTTTTTACTACGCAACCATTTCATATAACTTACTAAAAATTTGTGTGATGCGTTGACTGCAAAAGTAGATTTACCAACATGTTCTAGCAGCATAACGAGCACGAGCGGTTCTGTTTCGTCCGTATAAAAATAGCTAACAAACCAAGCATGCTCTTTGTGCAGGCGATTGGTTGCAACGTCTTCAGGATCTTCACTGTTGAGCCTGGTTCTGGTTTGTGCGGTTCCTGTTTTTGCAAAAATGGTCATGCTACCAATCTTGTGCATGATGCGTCTTCCAGTTCCTGTCATAGCTACCATTTTCATACAGTTTTGTAGAAATTGACGGGTATGGTTGCTGATGTTGATTGGTTTTTTTTCTATTTCGCTGTCCAGGGTAATGCGTGGCTTGACCAAATATCCATGGAAAATGGAACCGATCATGCATGCCACTTGAATAGGCGTGACAAGTAAAAAGCTTTGGCCAATTGATGCAGAAAGTGTTTCCCCGGTCCACCAGCGTTCACCTTTGTTTGCAATTTTCCATTCGTTGGTTGGCACCAGTCCGTGCTGCTCTGAAAAAGGAACATTTGTTTTGCTTCCAAGTCCAAATTCAAAAGCATAGCTAGCAAGGGTGTCGATATGCATATGTTTAGCCATTTCATAAAAAGGAATGTTGCAAGAATATGAAAGGCATTCTTCTGCTGAAATTTTTCCATGGCCCGTATGCTTGTGGCAGTAATATTTTCGATCTTTAAAGGTATGAAATCCGTTACAGACAAATGTTGATTGTGTCGTTATTAATTTTTCTTCAAGTGCGGTAGCAATGGTGACTAATTTAAAAACTGATGCTGGAGGATAGCTCGCATTAAACACGCGATTTAAAAATATTTTCTGCTGCTGCATCTCTTGCCACTCTTCGGGAGATAATTTTTTTGAAAAAATGGTTGGTTGAAAATTTGGTTTAGAAACAAGACCTTTTATCAGGCCAGTTTTTGGATCAAGTACGATGCACGAGCCTTCAATTTGATCAGACATACAGTCTTCAAGCATGAGTTGAATATCAAGATCGATACTTGTTTTAATATCTTCTCCCGATGATCCTTGTTTAATTTCCTCAGAGTCAAGCAGCGATCCAAACGAGTTAATCGATTGACGTAAAATTCCTGGATCTCCGCGCAACGTTTCTTCACAAATTTTTTCAAGACCCATTTTTCCCGATGTTGCGGCCTGCATATCACCCAAGTAACCTAAGATGTGACTCGCAAGTGTGTCGTATGGGTAGAACCGCTCAAATCTCGTTTTAAACGTAAGATTTAAAACATCTGAACACTGTTCTGCTATCAAGCTTAATTGTTGGCTCGTGATGCTTTCTGCTATGACTATTTCGGTAGAAAATTTTTCAGCACGTTTAATTTTTTGCAGCGGAATTGGTTCATACCCTAAAATCTCATTGATTTTATTGACCGCTGTTGCTTGTTGCTGCGTGAGGGGTGAGCAGCCGGTTCCTTTCCATATGAGCTGTGTGACCGGCTGATTCATTGCCAACGGGACGCCATGACAATCTAAAATATTTCCACGTTGTGCTGGAACAGTTTTGAAACGTAAAAAGTTTTTTTCACCAGATGTTGCAAAGCGTTGGTACTGAATAATTTGAAGATGCACAAGCCTGAGAGCAATGATGCCAAAATAGAGCAAAATGAGCCATGAAAGGTGAATTAATTTTTTATCATACATGTTGTACGGTGAAAACATTTTTGCCTTGGTTTAAGATAATTTTTATGGATATAAAGAAAATATCTTTTTTGTCAGTAATGCACAAGCAAGTTTATTTTTTACTCATCCAAGTCGTTCGTCCCGAGTAAAATTGCAAAGCAATTTTGTATCGAGGGATAATTATTTTTTACCCTTCGATACATTTTTCTTCGAAAAACACTCAGGGCGAACGACTGGGGGTAATATCGAACTCTAGTCTTTACTCGCTTTTTTCACTCAAAAACGCCATAGGATTAATTCTTTGGTACAATTCTTTTAAATCTTTCGTTGCAATGTGCGTGTACCGTTCAGTAGTTGACAGCGACGCATGGCCCAGCAGTTCTTGAAGCGCTCGCAAATTCATGCCAGCATTGAGTAAATGTGTTGCAAATGAATGACGAAGTTTATGAGGAGTTAGTATTTTTTTATGAGGTAATTTTTTGCTAAGTCGGCTTAAAATGTCTTGCAGCGTGCGATCAATAAATTTATTTCCATTGGTGCTCAGGAAAAAATAATCATTGTCATGATTTTTTAAATCGATAACGCGTTCCTCTCGAAGGTAGCGCAACATTTTTTCTTTTGCTTTTTCTCCGAACAGCACAATCCGTTGTTTATTACCTTTTCCTGTAATCAAGATAGATTTTTGGTCAAAGTCTATGTCAGAGAGTTTCATACCGGTCAGTTCTGAGCATCGTACTCCTGTGCTGTACAATGTTTCAAGCATAGCTCTATCGCGCAAAGGGCGCTTGGTAGGATAATCTTTGTCAGGCAAGATATCTAAAAGATACGTGATTTCTTCAATTGTTAGATAACTTGGTAATTTTTTATCAATGCGAGGTGCTGTCAATTTCAGATTGATTAAAATATTGCAGCTATGCAGATACGTGCCATACGATTTAAAGCAGGCAATTTTACGGGCAATAGAACTTTTTTGTATTTTAAGCGTGTACAAATGCATGAAAAATTTTTCTAGCATTTCCTGCATGGTAAAAGATGACATTGGATGTGCGTCGTTTGTTTTTTTCCAGAAGGTGAAAAATTGATTTAAATCATATTGATACGATTTGTAGGTGTTGAGGGCGACGTTACGTTCAACGTCTAAATGTGTTAAGAAGTCCTCTTTTTTTTCATAGGCTTGATCATACTTCATTGCAATTCCTCCACGGTATACCATGTAGGTTCCGTTTTTTAATTATTTTGTACCGTGGCCCGGCGTAGCTCCTTTATCCTTCGATACAAATTTTCTACAAAAATTCACTCAGGACGAACGGAGCTCTGTAAGTCATAAGCGAAGCCTGGGTTGTGCCTAATTTAAATTAAATGGAAATCTTTGCAACGTCTATTCACCGACGATCTGTTGACGCCAAGTAAATCAGCAATTTTTGTTTGACTACCTAATTTTTTCCACAAAGATGTCATAAGTTGAATGTCTTTAAGCGCATGTTTACCAAGCTGTGTAGCTAGTTGCAATTCAGGGCATGAACTGTCAAACGTTTTAGGACCGCTTAATTTTTCTTCCTGGCCCTTGCCTGACTCTGTTGATTTCATCATCATAAGTGTTTGAATTTTTTGTTTGAATTCAAACAAGCTCGGGATGCGTTTTTCAATTAAAGCATCTTTTTCTTTGTAATTGAGAGGCGTTAAGGATTTGCTGCTAACGTCTTGTAGGTTTTGATACATAAATCCATCGATGATGAGCGAAAGTTCTTGATGATCCATCGTAACAAGTGAAGGCAGGCGTAAAATAGAGTTTTGAGAATTTCTTTTAAGTTCGTTATAAAGCTCTGGAACAATCAAGCCATCATTTACAAGGGTTTGTAATTTGTGACTTGTTGAGCAAATGATTCGAGCGCTACTAAATTTACGCTGCTCGCTTTTGAGTGGTGAAAAAATTCCATAACGAATGAAATAAGCTAATTTTTGTTGTGACGTGATATCGAGTAATTCAACATTTTTAATAACGAGCGTGCCTGTCGTATGTTTTTCCAAGAGGGCTATTTCTCGCTGCTGGCTTAAAAGTGGGTTGATGCCAAACAGTTTTACAGCACATTCTTCTTGCCCTTGCTGCAGAGTTAAAATGTGTAGTGTTTCTTTACCACTCATTTGATGAACAATTTCGACTATTGGATTTATATCATCTTGATGCATTTCAAGCAGTAAAGCGCCTTTTTGAAGAGCAGCTTCGAGCAGTTGAATTTTAGCATTCAATATAGTTTCGTGATTGCTTGGTAGCAATTTATTAATCGATTGGCCAGCTTTTGTTGTTTCAAGATACAACAAATAATCGCGTTTTGAAGGATCTTTTAAAGCATCAAATTGCATTTTGATGATATCTGTTGCCTCAGGGTTTCTCAAAATAAGTAGCACACCACCAGAAGGTTCTGCGTGCGGCATACCAGAAATTATTAACTTTGAACCATTTTGCGTGGTCATGTGTGTTGTCTGAGCTGTTTGAAATCGTTCAATTTGCTGTGCAAAGTTGCTCAGCGTAGCGCTTGTTGAATGGTTTGGTTGCAGGTTTGGATTGATACCAAGAAGTGTTTGGGCTTCAGCGTTTTTAAATGAAAAATGTTTACTTTTGTAAAAAATAACGCCGATATGATTTTCAACACGATCTTTTAAAAGTTTTTTAATACTTTCTTTGTATTGATTAATTTCTTGGTGTTTTGCGTATAGTTCTTCTTTGATTTCTTTAGTTTCCTGGAGCATAACGTACACATTGTTATGTTGGAGCAAGTGAATTGCTGGAGCTAGAAACTGTGCAAGCACGATCATTTTATTTTGTTGATCAAGGTTGTAAATAGTTTGTGCATTGTCATTGGTAACCGTGATGTAACCGATCAATTTTTTATTATTTAAAATCGGTAGGAAAATATCACAATCGATAGTTTTTAAAAACTGTGAAAGCTCTGTAATGATCGGGTTGCTTGTATAAAATTTATCAAATTCAATTTCATGTCTGACTAAAATTTTATGCTTTATAAGAAGTTCAATGGGTTTAAACGTTGCATGATCATTATTCAAAAAGCTTTCGATCTCTTGCTGGGTACTATTTTCAGACTCGCTTTTAGAGCGAATGTAAGTGGTAATTCCTGATTTTGAAATGAGGAACTGTTCTTGAAAGAAATTTTGCACGATGTGCTCAATTTCACCTTCATTGCATGCTACATTGATTTGTTCCATTGTATCTTTGAAATTGGTAGTGATATTGATACTTGGTTGAGCTTGTACATGCTCTGATAGGTTAAGGAATCGAAATTGCATAATTTTTTTAAAGCAAAAATATAAACTAGCTGTGATAAAAATAATGTTTAAGTTTGAAAATGCAATAATTTGAGCTTTATCGAAAAGCACGATTGGTAAAAATTCTAATAAAATACAGATAAGATGTGGGCATAAAAGATAAAAGAAAAGAATTTTAAGCTGTTGTTTTAAGACAATAGGCAGTGATTGGTGAGATAATCCTTTTAAAATAGTGATCATGCTTGCAAACCAAAAAATGGTCATGATGTAATAAATATTAATGACAAATGGAAAAGGTGTTCCGTACTGAATTTGATGGATGGTGCTGATAATAAATGAGCAGCACAATGCAAATTCTAGGATGAAAAAGATCTTGTGATAAAATTTTAAATAAAAGTTTTTGTCGGTGAGTTGTTCCAAAAATAAAATAAGACTGTGAAATTTAATGCAGCTAAAAATCCAAGCAAGACAGTTGATACTACGAGCGAGTGATGTTTTTGGGATAATGAATTTAGTAATCCAAGAAACGTTTTCTATCATTAAAGCGAGCAACGGAATAATAAAAAGTAAAAATAGAATCTTTTTATCTTTAAATTTATTGTGCGTGAACAATAAGGTTGTTAGCTTTGTTACAATTTTTGAAAGCATTACAATTGAAACAAGTTGTACTGGAATTACAATGTAAGCACTCGATAAAAAATCTATGCCTTGTTGAAAAATTGTTAGAAAATTACTCATGTTACCTTGACCTTATTGTAGTGCCTTATTATACTCTTTGTAATTATTGTTCTGAAATTTAAACGTGTTTGTTAACTTTCTAAGGAGTATCGTGCTTACTCAATCATTTCTTTATAAATTATCTGATTTGGCAAAATCTTCAAGATTTCTTTTTTTTATGACCATTCTTTCATTCGGTTTAGTTCAATCATCACAAGCTAGATACGTTACTGAAACACTGGATGTAACGGAGTTAAGCGTAGCAGGATTTGTTCTTAATTTAGAAAATATCCCATCACAGCCAAAAAAACCAAATTTTCCAAGAAAACCAAATCCTATAAAACCAAGTCCAAAACCAGTTTGTCCGCCTTGGCCTGATTAATCCAATTTTAAAAAGTAACAAAGTAGCATGCAAAATACTTTTAGAATTGATCAGATCATAGAAATTCTTAAAAAAGACACGAAAAAGTCTCCTGAGCCAATGACTCGGGAGATTATTTTTTTATATGGCAAAAGCCCTTATCACATTCTCATCAGCTGCCTTTTAAGCCTGCAAGCGCGCGATGTGGTCACGTTGCCAGTATCCATAGAACTTTTTAAGCTCGCACAAACGCCGCAAGAGATGGTTGCGCTCTCATTCAGTCAAATCGAGCAAACAATCAAATCAATTAATTATTTCAAAACCAAGGCCAAACGGTTGCATTCAGTTTCTCAAGATTTGCTCGATCGATTCGATGGAAAAGTTCCAGCAGATCTGTTCTTGCTTCGTTCGATCAAAGGTATCGGTTTAAAGACAGCAAATTTGGTTCTAGCCGAAGCATTTGATATTCCGGCAATTTGCGTTGACACCCATGTGCATCGTTTATCAAATCATTGGGGTATGGTTGCAACCAAGACTCCTGAGCAGACTGAGGCTGCGCTTAAAAAAATTTTGCCAGAAAAATACTGGATAGAGTGGAACTATCTTTTGGTCAAATGGGGCCAATCGATATGTAAGTCGAAACGGTGTGATCTGGAGCAGTGTAGGGAAATTTCTGAGATTGTTAAAAATAAGGTTTAATCTAAAAGGACTATCTCTCGATACATTTTGCTAAAGCAAAACACTCGAGACGAACGGCGGTTTATGAATTATTTTTTTCAGTCGTTCGCCCCGAGTGAAATCGCTTGCGATTTTGTATCGAGGGGTATCTATCTAAACTTTATTTTCTTTATGTGCCATTTCTAAAATGGTTTCAAGCGTTAAACCAAATTCCTGTTTGCCCGTTACATGGCGCAGGGTGATGGTGTTTGCTTCCATTTCTTTTTGGCCAACCACGAGCATCCATGGAATTTTTTCCATTTGAGCCACTTTGATTTTTGCAGAAAGTGGTTCAGAGCTTTCATCCAGTTCAGTTCGCAGCCCAGCGCTTTTCAGTGCTTTGTAAATGTTTTGTGCGTACTCCGACTGATCAGAAGTAATTGGTATAACTTTGATCTGTGTCGGGCACAGCCAGAATGGAAAATGTCCTTTAAAATGTTCCAGCATGATTCCAAAGAATCGTTCAAGTGAACCAAGGATAGCTTGATGAATAATAACTGGGGTTTGTTTTTCGCCCTTGTTATTGATGTAGTACAATTCAAAATTTTGTGGCATGAAGAAATCAACTTGTACCGTTGAACATTGCCATGAGCGGCCCATTGAATCATGAATCGTGACTTCAATTTTTGGTCCGTAGAAAGCACCTTCGCCTTCATAGATTTCAAATTCTTTTCCAGCTTTAGTCAGACCATTTTTTAAAGCATCGATTGCGATAGTCCAAAGGTCATCGCTTCCCATAGCATTTTCAGGTTTGGTTGAAACTGCATAGTGCACATCTTCGATACCAAATGTTTTCCACACTTGGTCAATAGTTTGAATCGAGCTGACAATTTGAGCTTCAATTTGTTCAGGTGCGCAGTACATGTGTGTGTCATCTTGTGTAAAAGCTCTCACGCGGAAGAGTCCATGTAGCACGCCAGACAGTTCAAATCGATGCACGTGACCAAATTCTGCAAGCCGGAGGGGTAACTCTCGGTATGAGTGTAAGTTTTGCTTATAAATCAAAATTGACCCTGGGCAGTTCATAGGCTTGACCGCATACTCTTTATTTTCAACGGTACTAAAGTACATGTGTTTTTTATAATTTTCGTAGTGACCTGATTGTTTCCAGAGGGCAACGTCTAAAATGGTTGGCGTTATGGTTTCATGGTAACCGTTGTTTGTCCAGATGTTGCGAATGAAGTCTTTAAGTTTGTTAATAATGAAAGCACCTTTTGGGTGATAAAAAGGAAAGCCGGTTCCTTCATCTTGAAATGAGAACAGGTCCATTTCTTTACCCAGTTTTCGATGGTCATATTTTGCAGCCATCTCTTTTTGCATTAGGTAGGTGCGTAGTTCTTTGTCGTTAAAAAATGCTGTACCTGAAATACGCTGCAATGGTGCATTGCTTTGATCAGCACGCCAGTAAGATCCAGAAATGCCCGTAAGCATGATGCTTTTGATATCGCCAGTTGACGGTACGTGGCCACCACGACAAAGATCGTAAAAATCACCTTGGCGAGAAAGTCCAACAGTTTCACCTGGGATACCGTTGATCAATTCAAGTTTAAATGGATTATTTTTGTACAGTTTTCGTGCTTCTTCTTTTGAAATATCTTCATGGGTAATTGGATAATTTTTATCAGCCAATTCTTTCATGCGTTGCTCGATTGCTGGCAAGTCTGACTGAACAAAATTTTGTTCAGGTTGAAAATCGTAAAAGAATCCTTCTTTGGTTGCAGGTCCAATGGTCAGGATGGTATTTGGAAAAAGCTGTGTAATCGCTTGTGCGAGTAAGTGAGCAGCAGAGTGTCGTAATACTTCGAGGCGCTGCTCGGTTTGTTTGTTTGGCTTCATGGGTTAGTATCCTTTGCATTGGGATATGTTTTTTTCTTTTTTCTTGCCTCGGCGTAGCTTTTTGTGCCAAGCCGGGTCATTGCCAATGAGTATAGCAGGCTTTTTTCTGAGTGGAAAATTTCTACTATTGAAACGATTATTAATCTACTTCTTCTACGGTAGGTTCTGCTGTTGGTCTAGACTCTCTTCTTTCATTGCTACCAGTTGCTGGAATTCCGCTATTAGCGCGAGCAGTACGTTCATCGTCTTGCTGTCTAGCAATATTTTTAAGTTCATTAATTTTACGCGTCAGTTCTTTTTTTAATTCTTCAGGAGCTACTTCTTGCTGTAAGTTTTTCATTTTAGCCATGAGTTTGCTGATTTCTGTGGAGCGGAGTAATTGGTTATGCTCTCGCTCTGTTGGCGTTAAAGAAGATAGCATCTCCCAAGGTCGTATGCCAATTGTATTATCTGCGACTTCATCTATTTTTTCAAGAGCTGTTGAAGCTATTTTTGTAGCAATTCTATTGATTACGATTGAACGAATGGTAGGCCATAAATAACTATCAAAAGTATCGATAATAAGCTCATCAATGGCAAGAAGAACAGCAACAGATTGAGGATCTAATGGATTGTCATAAAACATATTTGCCTGATTTGCCAGAGGACAATTTTCATTTTTCGGATATTCAAGATTAAGGTCTGGCATGCTCAGATTCATTATAGATTTTTTATCTATCCATGGTTTGTTAGCTTGTGCAGCAGCCTGTTTACGGAGTAATTGTTGATGATGATTTTTTTTTTCTTCTTCTTTTTGCACAGCCGCTTCATATTGTAAGGTTAGTAAAGCGGTTAATATTTTATTTTGATGTTCGAGCAATTCGGTCTGTTTTTGTAATTGGCTATCAGCAGTAGGCAATTGATCGGTGGAAGTTGATGGTTTTTCTTCTGCCTTGCAACAGCTTGCAGCTGAAAAAATTATTAATAATCCTAAAAGTTGTTTTTTCATTGTATTATTCCTTTGTGAAAAAATATTGTTTATTTTTTTGTATGGCGCTACAATCCATTATTGTGAGTCTTAAGGCTTTTTATTGAAAAATAAGTATAACAAAAATTCGGAGATATTGCTGTGTTTTTAAAAAAAATAATATGTTCATGTTTAGTTTTATTTTGTTGTGATTTGCAATGCTCTTTAACGAACCGCAAAACGGAATCTGAGTTGCCATTGCCATCATTAAGTAGTTCGTTAATTATGAGTCCAAATAGTGATTTTGTTGGAAGTAGTGGTTATCAAGCTGGTAGTTCTGAGAGATTTGCAGAAGAAAGATCTGGAAACTTAGAGCTTGAGGCATTAAAAGGACAAGTTGAAGAGTTGAACCGTGCCTTAAAAGATTCTAAGAAAGAGAATGCCAAATTGAAAGATTATTTAAGAACTGCCTATACGAATCATTTAGAATTAAACGCAACATTGAATGATGCAAATAAATGTAACACGTCTATTTTGATAGGGGCAACGGCTTTTGTAAGTTCTGCATGTTGCATTGTGTTTTGTCTATCGCCGTTGTGTGATGACAAGATAATTAAAATTGATAAATCCAAATAAACTTTCATAGCTCATATCCATAAGCGCAATCTAGGTTTAAAATCATAAAACTCTATGTATTAGACATTGTGATCAGTTATTTCTTTTATGCCTTAAATTTAGTAAGATACGATTTCTAAAAAGATCGCTTTAAAAAAGATCACTTTAAAAACGATAGATAAAAAAGATTACTAAAAAAATGGCTCAAAAAAGTTACAGTAACTTTTACAAAGAAAGGACATGCATGGCAGTCAAAGAGCAACTTTATATTTTAGACACTAATGTTTTAATTGAAGATCCTGAAGTTATTTTCCGATTTCAAGAGGCTCGTGTAGGCATTCCTATTATGGTGCTTGAAGAGCTTGATAAAATAAAAATAGAAAATTCAAGTCGTGGAGCAAGTGCTAGGTTAATCGCTCGACATCTCGATAAAATAAGATCATCTGGATCTTTAAAAGATGGTGTTCAGCTTGAAAACGGTACCGTCGTTCAAATTTTATTTGAAGATGGTTGCACTTTAGAAAAAAAACCACGACTGCGCGTTGATATTACCGACAATAAAATTTTAATGGTTGCAGTAACTATGCAAGCATGCGGCTACGACGTGGTCTTTGTTACCAAAGATATTAACGCTCGAATCAAGGCTGATGCTTTAGGTATCAAATCGCAAGATTATATGCGAGGACTCGTTCTTGCTGAAAATTATTATAAAGGCTGGCAAGAATTTGATATTCCAGGCGTAGAGCTACGCAAAGAATTTCCTTCGCTTTTAAAAGATTTAGTAGAAGCTGGCACTGTTCAATGTAACGAATTTATAGCGTTGTACAGCAAGGGTAATGAATATAAAAATCGAATATTTCGCTATCGTGGCGGCGGCGTATTCCGCGAAGTTTTTCAGCCAAAAATTGCTTGGCCCATCGTAGCAAAAAACATGCATCAAATCATGGCGCTCGATCTTTTACTCGATAACGACATTTCGATGGTATCACTTACTGGTCCTGCCGGAACAGGAAAAACGTTTTTAACGTTATTTGTTGGTTTGTACAATGTGCTTGTCAGCAATGAATATTACAAAATGACCATTGCTCGTTCAGTTGTTCCACTTGGTCATGATATCGGTTTTCTACCTGGTGACGTGCAAGAAAAACTGCGCGGTTGGATGCAGCCGATGTATGACAACGTTGATATGATTACCCGTTTGCTTGCAGCGCAAGAAGGTGCTTTTCACGATAACGAAGAGCAACCGTATGAAGACAGCGGTAGGCATTCAAGATTTCATGAAGAAAATAGACATTCAAGAAATCGTCGATTCCCCAAAAAAAACTTTCACCGCAGAGAGCAAAGATCAAATCCGATTATCTCTCTTGATGATTTGATTAATCAGCGCAAAGTAAGCCTTGAAGCAATTTCTTACATGCGTGGTCGGTCTATAGCTCGTCATTTTATTTTTATTGATGAAGCGCAAAACTTAACAACTCATGAAATTAAAACACTCCTGAGCCGCGTGGCATCTGGAAGTAAAATTATTTTATCAGGTGATCCATATCAGATCGATGTTCCGTATCTTGATTTTTCAACCAATGGACTTGTAGTTGCTACTGATCGATTTAAAGGTCAGTCGATTTTTGGATCGGTATTTTTACCAACAAGTGAACGTAGTGAAATATCGCGGTTAGTTCAAGAACTACTTTAGGTTTTTCCAACTCGTCATACTTGGGCTTGACCCAGGTATCCAGCATTAAATTGGTCAAATATGTTTTTAGAAAGAGGGGCTCAGTGCCCCTCTTTTTTTGTTTAAGCTAATCGGTCACCAAAAATAACCATCATTTTTTAATTTAATCTTCTGTTTCGCTCATGCCGCGAAGGCACCCAAAGCATGGATGCGCATGCTTTGGAATCACGCATCTAAGTGGAGTGCCACTTAGATATCTCCCGTCGGAATTAATACTCGCATTCGCCCTTGGCTCATACGAGCTAATTCCTGGGTATGCCATAATAACTTGGATTCTTGAGTCGGAGTTAATACTCGTATTTGCCCTTGGCGCATACGAGCTAACTCCTGGGTATGACTAAAATTTAATTAATTTTTTATCGTTGATGATAGATGCTCATAATTCTTTAGCGTAAAATATACTTTTGCTCCCGTCATCCCGGACGTGCCTGTGGGGCGTAGCCTTAGCGAAGACCTAATCCGGGACCCATGTGCTGAAAATTTATAAAATAGTTTCATTATCAGGAAAGCTTAGCGTGGTGAGCCAAAGGCGAATGCGCGTATCTTTCCGACTCAAGCTCAAGAAAAACGGATTAAAGAATCAAGCTTCCTCATCAGGAAATACTTTGCGATGAAGCCCTGCAGCCTGCCCGGCGTAGCCTTGTGCGAAGCCTGGGTAGTGTTAACGAAGCAGAATCGGCGAATGCATTTTTATTTCCGTCGGGAGATATCTAAGTGGCACTCCACTTAGATGCCCGTTCCCCAAGTGTTGGCAAGAACATTTGGGAGCCTGTTCCGGCTTGAGGAACAGAGTTGAATGCTTGAAAATTGGTGATTGTTTGTGGTGACCGATCACTAAAAAATATTTTCATCTACTTTTTCAACCCTTTTTCACTCCTCTAGCATTAGCCTGTCAGGCTGTTGCGGAAGGCCATGATAATGTTACTCTAATCATGTTATTATAACTTTAGGGTTACATTTTTAGGGGTCCTATGAACAAGTTACAATTTTTCTTGTGCGCTTCGATTCTGATGAGTGCATCAATTTTTCAAGCAGTCGACATTTTTTATGAGATTTCAAAAGGCAATCGCAAAGCGGTTAATGCCTGGGTAAAGTCTAAACCAGATACAACAATCTGCAACGAGCAAGGACAATCAGTTTTGCATGCGGCAGTGCTTACTGGTGACAAAAAAATAGTTAAAGCTATTTTGAAGTCTAATGTTGATGTAAATATGTTAGATAAGTCAGGGACAACAGCTTTGGATTGTGCGATAGATCATGGATATAAATCAATTATTTTAGAGATGATTAAGCATAAAGCAAAAGTGACAACCATGGAAAATGCTGAATTTGTAAAAGTTATTATTGGACAAATGGGTTCTGGTTTTTCAATAGGTAAAATTCTTGCAATTATTGGGTTGTGTTGGATAGGCGCTGCATTAACATCATTTGTTTTACTAGCAGACTTATTTATGGCAGGGGACTTACTAGGTTGGACTTTGTTAGTTACTGGAGCATGTAGCTTATGTGGTGCTGGAATATTAATAATAAATTCTTGGAACAAGCCTTTGTATGTTCAGTTTTATGAACAAGAATCATATCAAGTAACTGCTCTGCATTAAAATTAACCAACGCATGTTTTACAAATCTTGGTAATATTCCGTAAATGTTCTTCCATATCTTCTGACGTCATCTTGGTAACATTGTCGATCAAATAAATTTCAACTTCGGGGATCCCGATAAACTTGCAGGTTTCGCACAGTTGTTTTTCAACAGGGCTATGTAACCCTTTTTCCAAATGCTCTTTGCCTTGCATTGAGCTGTATAAAATAAATGCTTTTTTTATGTTATGAAGCGGGTTTGCGTGCAAGCCCGTTTCGTATTTATAAGCCCAGCCGTTAATCATATCCAGCCACGCTTTTAAAATTCCCGGTACTGAGTACCAAAAAAGTGGAAACACTATCAAAAGGGCATCCGCCTGTAAAAAACGTTCTTTATTTTCTAGATAAAACGGATGACTTTCCATAAGGCCTCGATCGTGCCGAAAGAATGGAATATCTTTTTCCCGCTTATATAAATCTAAAATATCAACCTCGTGACCTTGCTGTGTAAGCGTTGCTACAGCTTGCTCAAAGATCTTGTACGTGGTCCCTTTGGTATTGTCATTAGCAAAGATTGCATAAACTTTCATGGTAAACCTCCATTTCCCATTGAAAGTAGCATAAGCGTTTTACCTTTTGAAAGTAAAGAGATGGTTGAGCTTTTTTTAAAAATTACTGTCTTGCTCTATGGATCCTTGCTCCTGATTTGCTCTCCTCTTGCTTCTTTACGTGCATAAAAGCCATTCTTGAAGCATCTGTTTTTATACGTAGGGGAGTGTCAAAAGTGAAAAGATTTTTATTAAGAATTTTATGTGTTGTTACGGTGACGCATGGGTTAATGCTAGGCAGTAGTGGGCAAGCTCAGCGGCAACGGTATTTTCAACAACAGCCGCCGCAATATGAACAGTATCTGCAGCAACAACAACAGCCTCCGCAACCCCTGTCGAGCCAACAGTTAATGCTTCCGATTCCAAAATCGAAAGCAGATTCTTCATCAACACTACTAGGGAGTCAAATTCCTCAAAACTTGAGTAATTCAATGTTAGATTCGTCAAAACGAAGTAATATTACGCCTACAAAAAGACTTTCTTACTATCAAGAAGATACCTCATCTCCATCAAGGCAGGGAGACAATTTTTCATCTGGGGCTGCTTATGGAGGACCGTCTGGGGCTGGTTATGGAGGACCATTTGGTGCTGCTTATGGTGGACCGTCACAAGATGAGTTGGAAGAGTCAATCAAAGGTGAACCTAGAACGCCAGAACCAGTTAGGCGTGAAGGGGTACTTTTTAGAATAGGCCTATTTTTAGAAAACATAGAAAAAGACCTAGCGCAAAAGGTTGAAGGCACGCCAACTTCAAAGGAATCTCCATCGCTAGTACGAACAGATGATGTTTCGCCATCGCCATTTAATCAGCAACCAAGGTCTGCTAGAACTGATGAGAAATTATCATCGAGTAGGTTAGGTCAATCAATGACGCCTCCTATACCTTCAGAGACAGTTAACAATGATACAGGACAGTCTCCTCTGCAAGGTATAAATGAGGGCTCTTTTCGCAGTACGCCAGAGATACCAAAACCTCGTAAGCGATTAGGACAGTCAATTGGTAAAAATAGAGATAGTGGAGGTCGTCCAGTATTTGCTCGTGATCAGGTAAATATATTGTTAAACCGAGAGCAATTCCAAACAAGTGATGAAGAGTATAAAGAGGCCTTAAAAACTCTTAAGAAAATTGCAAAGATGAATGGAGGGATACCTAACGATTTGGTTAACGAAGTAAAAGAAGTAGTTGAATATTTTGTTGCCATTATCAATGATGATTTAAGTGACGCGCAACAAGGATCTCATGTTATTCGCATTGATCCTTCCATTAAAGCAGGCCTCTCTGGAAAAGTTTTGGTTAAATTTAAAGGTGGGCATTTAGGAGGTACTAGTGAAAACTTACAAGAATTTGGTTTAGTGAAAATTTCAAAAAAAGTATCAGATAGTAATGGTTCTACTTATTATCTTTTAATAAATCCATTTAGTGGTCATGGTGAAACAATTGAAAAAACAGAATTTCCAACAACGTGGAAACCTGCGGATATAATAGGATCTATAAAAAAGGCACTTAAAGAAAATATTACATGGGCTGTTGATCAGAATGACACAAGCGGTTGGGTTAATGCTTCAATAAAGATTGAGGGCGTTAAGGTAAATCTAGTTGCACCAAAACGTAACCAAAACATTATAATAACAGCATATCCTGTTATAGAAAATGTAGAACAATTGCTGAAAGAGCAAAAAGAAAAACAGCAAGAAGAAATAAAATCTAAAAAAGAAGATCAACAGAGGTTGGATTCATCTTTGAAATTGGAAAGTTCACTGTCTTTAGAGGATTTCTTTGGATCGTCAACAAAGCCAATAAGAAAAGAATCAGAGGTAAGATTTATTGAAAATGATCCATCTAAAAATTTATTTGAACAAATGAGTAGTGGTGTTGTAGCATCATCAAAAAATACTAAATCAAGAAATTTAGATGATGATGAAACAGAGTTTACAATAGTCGCACCGTTAGAAAAAAATGTAGTTGATCGTAATTTATTTAGTAATCAGTCAAAACCAGTGGCAAAAATATCAGCAAAGCCAGCAGCACCTGCATCAAATGAGCAACATTTACAACAGTACGTTAAACGCGAAATGCTTCCCACAACAAAATCAGTAGAGCAACAACAAAGAATAGCGGCAAGCTCTGCAGCCGCAACAGCTCTATTAGCAAGTTCATCTGGGAGAACACCAAAAGTATTATCATTAACACCTAAAAAACAACAACCATTGCCATAATTTTGATATAACGGTAGAGGGCAACTAATGTTGCCTTCTATTTTTCAGCCAGATCGAGACAGGGTTGCAACTTAAGAGACGTTTGCAGATGGCTGGCAACGACTGATACAAGTACTCAGTCTCCAGCTGTAAGATCGCAAATTGAGTGCAACCCAGGGCAAACGGGCAAATGCTTTGTTGTCCTAGAAGCGGGCGAAGCAAAATGATTAAAAAAATGAGAAGCTTTGAGATGATACGATCGGCTTTAGATAAAAATTGCAAGCAGAAGTTCTTTAAGTTGAGCGAAATCATATTTTTTTCCAGAAGGTCGAGCAATGATTATAAGATCGATCTTTTTTTCATATAATTTTTCTTCCCAGAAAATAGCCTTACATCTACGTTTAAGTAAATTGCGCTCGGGAGAGTTTCCATATTTTCGGGATGCGATAACTAAAATTCTACCGAATGGTAGAGAGATTGTCGGAGCCGTCAAAAAAGTAAAAGCTTGATTCTTTTTTTTACACGTTGCCGTATTAAAGAAGTGATCAAGCTCTTTCTTTTTGAACTTTGAAAGATTTTTAGATGCGTTTTGCATAGATTCAAGATTCACGTTTACTGCCTAAGCAAAAGCTTATGCATGAACTGCTAAACGAGTTCTGCCTTTTGCTCGGCGACGTCTGATGATGTTACGACCATCTTTGGTAGACATACGTTTTAAGAATCCGTGTTTTCTGTTACGTTTAACGCGACTTTTTCTAAAAAATGTTACTGACATAAGAAGAACCTTTTCTCTTGGACTGAAAAATAGCTATTTCATAAGTAATATTGTAAAGAATATAGGATTTTTTGCAATACAAACATCTAATCCAGATGCTGGTCAGCTAAATATCTTTCAGCTTCAAGGGCAGCCATACATCCAAAACCAGCAGAAACAATGGCTTGACGATACTTTGGATCTTGCACATCACCAGCTGCAAATACCCCAGGAACCGATGTCTTAACTAAATCATGCACAACTATGTGACCAGTTTGAGTTCGCTCAACTTGACCGGCAAACATGGTAGTGTTTGGCTTAAGGCCGATAGCTAAAAATAGTCCATCCGCTTTCAGTTCTTGAGTTTGCCCAGTGAGCTGATTGGCAACCGTAGCACCAGTGAGCTTACCATCTTTGCCATGGATAGCCGTAACCGTGCTGTTGTAAATGATGTTAATTTCTGGTTTGTCCAGCACTCGAGCTTGCATCGCATGCGATGCAGTCAGTTTGTCGCCAATGTGGACAATGGTTATTTTATTGCCATTACGGCGTAAAAAAGAAGCAGCTTCCATGCTTGAATCTCCGCCGCCCACGATAATAATTTCTTGATCTCTATAAAACGCTCCATCGCAGACAGCGCATGTCGACACACCTTTGCCCCAAAATTCTGCCTCTCCGGGACAATTAAGTTGGTTTGGTGTTGCTCCTGTAGCGATGATGATACTGTGTGCCTGAATCTGTTTTTTTCCATCAACGGTTATAACAAAAGGCTTTTGGGAAAGATCTACAGCAGTAACTGAGCCAGATATAGTTTCAACGTTAAATTTTTTAGCATGATCAGCCATATTGATCATGAGCTCAGGGCCTTTAATGGAGCCAGATCCAGGCCAGTTTTCAATGTCGGTAGTTCCCATAAGCTGGCCACCAGGCTTAGGGCCTTCAATGATAACAGGTTTTAAGTTTGCGCGTGCCGCGTAAATAGCTGCTGTAAGTCCAGCAGGACCTGCGCCTAAAATAACTAAAGAGCGTGTGGAATTTTGCATGTTTGGGTTCCAATGTATTGGGGTCCGAATTATTTTTTCGTTAGATGATGAATAATATGATTGACCGATTTTTCGCGTAAACAAAATTGAACAAGGCTTTCTCCTTCAACGGGAAATTCTTGGCCGTTGAGTTGTGTTTTCAAGAAGGGGAAGTAGAGAAAATCTTTTAACCGAGATCGTTGGGTAATTTGTAAAATCGCTTTAATGTCTTGAGGACTCACGGTTAAATTATCTTGGTATCCAACATATTCAGCAACAACAGAATCAAG
>JBAZWT010000008.1 GCA_041660205.1 Candidatus Babeliales bacterium | reverse complement strand
ATAGGTGATACGTTACATCCTCCTACGCCAATCAGTTCAAGGGCACCTGCAGCACCTGGCACGCAGATATAACCTGGATCCGTCGTCATAACCACAAAAGGAGCACTCCATAAGCCAGTTTTAATCAGTGAAGAAGCTCCTAGAGTTTCAGTGAAAGTTGTACTTGGATCATTTTGCATCCATTCAATTAATGCTTGACCATTTTCATCTAAAAAAACTGAAAATTCTGGTGTACCTTGACGCGTAATATTTGCAGAAACAGTACTCGTAGACCACGTCGTAGTTCCATGCAGTAAAATAGATGCTGCTATTTGGGCTATATTAGTCGCATCCATATATACCCATGCAACCACTGTGTCTCCTATGCAATTTGAAACTATAAGCGGCTCAAAATTTTCTGCACCGATGAAGCTCGCAGAAAGATTGGTTGTTACCCAGGTGCATGGGTCAGATCCCACTGTGCCGACTGTTGCCATTATTTGGTCAACATAACTTGTATCTAATATTCGATGCACAGAAATTACCTGATTTGGAGTGATGGTGGTTCCGCTCGAGGCTGATATATAAATAGGCATTACTGTAATCAACGCAACCAGCATTACTCTTATTTGTTTTAAAACGCATTCCATTAAAATTCCCTTTGCCGTCCAATATAACTTATCCAGGATCCAGTCATAAAAAATTTTCACTCTTCTTTAAATTTATAAGCCTTACTTAAAAATACTATTTAAGACAATTGTAGAATATCCATAATTCGATCATTAGTATTTCCAGTACCTCCACTTACATGCCACTGAATCTCAATAGCCTGAGTACCATCTACCGTTACAATAGCATTGGTAGCAAATATTTCATTGGCAGAGGCACTTGTTGTAAAAGTCCTTACGCTCGCAACAACTTGAACACCCCCAACATAAATAGAATAGGTTGTAGTTGTTCCATTATTATTATTTCTTCCCCAAGAACTAAATTCTACGAAATAAGTTCCTGCAACAGGAGTGATTGTCATTCCCGTAAGAAGAACATCTGTAGCTGATGTTGTAGTAGCAGCCGCACTAGAACTTACTTGAGTTCCAGTAATAATACCTGTTGCTCCTGTAGCTCCTGTGGCTCCGATAGCACCTGTAGCACCAGTTGCTCCTGTTGCACCAGTAGATCCGGTGGAGCCTGTAGATCCCGTGCTTCCAGTACTTCCTGTGCTTCCAGTCGATCCTGTTGCACCTGTTTCACCAGCACCAGTAACTCCTGTAGCTCCTGTTGAACCGGTACTTCCCGTTGAACCTGTCGCACCAGTATCTCCTGCTCCAGTCATTCCTGTTGCTCCAGTGCTTCCTGTTAACCCTGTATCCCCTGTAGAACCCGTCGAACCGGTTGAGCCTGTGCTACCTGTTGAGCCGGTTGCTCCAGTCGATCCTGTCGAACCTGTAGCTCCTGTTGAACCGGTAGAACCCGTGCTTCCTGTGGAACCTGTATCCCCCGTCGAACCTGTAGATCCAGTTGAACCTGTAGATCCTGTGTCACCAGTAGAACCTGTACTTCCTGTGTCCCCCGTAGATCCAGTTGAGCCTGTTGATCCTGTGGATCCCGTTGAACCAGTCGAACCTGTAGAACCTGTGTCACCCGTAGATCCAGTTGAACCAGTGCTTCCAGTTGAACCTGTAGAACCTGTGTCACCCGTAGATCCAGTTGAACCAGTGCTTCCAGTTGAACCTGTAGAACCTGTCGATCCGATAGAACCTGTGCTTCCGGTTGACCCTGTAGCACCAGTAGATCCCGTGTCACCGGTTGATCCAGTGCTTCCTGTAGAACCCGTAGATCCAGTGTCACCCGTTGAACCGGTAGATCCTGTAGAACCTGTTGAACCAGTAGAGCCCGTAGATCCTGTAGAACCTGTACTTCCCGTAGATCCAGTTGATCCGGTAGATCCAGTTGATCCGGTAGATCCCGTGTCACCGGTTGAACCAGTGCTTCCAGTTGAACCTGTAGAACCTGTCGATCCGATAGAACCTGTGCTTCCGGTTGACCCTGTTGCTCCTGTAGCTCCTGTTGAGCCTGTAGAACCTGTAGATCCCGTGCTTCCTGTTGATCCTGTTGACCCTGTACTTCCCGTAGATCCTGTGTCACCAGTAGATCCGGTTGACCCAGTACTTCCAGTACTTCCTGTGGAACCCGTATCCCCTGTTGATCCGGTAGATCCCGTAGACCCTGTCGCCCCCGTAGAGCCGGTAGATCCGGTTGCACCAGTAGATCCTGTTGATCCGGTAGCGCCAGTAGAGCCTGTATCACCCGTAGATCCAGTACTTCCCGTAGATCCAGTAGATCCTGTGGATCCCGTTGAACCCGTAGATCCGGTACTTCCTGTAGATCCAGTGTCACCAGTAGATCCTGTCGAACCTGTTGCACCCGTAGAGCCTGTGCTTCCCGTAGAGCCAGTTGACCCAGTGCTTCCAGTAGAACCTGTAGATCCTGTAGAACCTGTGCTTCCTGTTGAACCAGTCGATCCGGTAGAACCAGTAGATCCGGTAGAACCTGTCGATCCTGTTGATCCGGTAGAACCAGTAGAACCAGTTGAACCAGTAGAACCAGTTGATCCAGTGCTTCCAGTAGAACCTGTAGATCCTGTTGAACCGGTACTTCCCGTTGAACCTGTGCTTCCTGTATCACCCGTTGATCCAGTAGATCCTGTGGATCCCGTTGAACCCGTAGATCCGGTACTTCCTGTAGATCCAGTGTCACCAGTAGATCCTGTCGAACCTGTTGCACCCGTAGAGCCTGTGCTTCCCGTAGAGCCAGTTGACCCAGTGCTTCCAGTAGAACCTGTAGATCCTGTTGAACCTGTGCTTCCTGTATCACCCGTTGATCCGGTACTTCCTGTAGCTCCTGTAGAACCAGTAGATCCTGTAGAGCCCGTGCTACCAGTGTCACCCGTTGATCCTGTTGAACCTGTAGATCCGGTAGACCCAGTACTTCCTGTGCTACCAGTTGACCCAGTCGCACCTGTAGAACCAGTCGATCCGGTAGAGCCCGTGCTACCAGTATCCCCCGTTGATCCAGTAGAACCAGTAGAACCTGTGTCACCCGTAGATCCTGTAGAACCGGTAGATCCCGTAGATCCTGTGGACCCGGTACTTCCTGTGCTACCAGTAGATCCCGTAGAACCTGTGTCACCTGTTGACCCTGTACTTCCAGTTGATCCGGTTGCTCCTGTAGAACCTGTAGAACCTGTGCTACCAGTCGAACCCGTCGAACCTGTTAATCCTGTAGATCCGGTAGAACCCGTGGAACCTGTACTTCCTGTAGATCCGGTAGCGCCAGTGCTTCCTGTTGATCCAGTTGATCCAGTACTTCCCGTAGATCCTGTGGACCCGGTACTTCCCGTAGATCCTGTGGACCCGGTACTTCCTGTGCTACCAGTAGATCCAGTACTTCCTGTTGAGCCAGTTGCTCCTGTAGATCCGGTTGAACCTGTTGACCCAGTGCTTCCGGTTGATCCTGTTGAACCAGTGCTTCCAGTGGAACCAGTAGAACCTGTGGCACCAGTTAAACCAAAACCTAAAACTACATCTACATATTGTGGCTCAAATAATTCTTCATACGGAGTAAAATGCGGACTTCTTTTGGGTGGATGATTTAGATATTGAGCAATAATTTGTTTAAGAATTTGTAACTCAGATGGGCTCAAGTTTTTTTCTTCAATAGAACCTTGTGACTGAAAAAGTTCTTCACATTTAACCAAAAATGGCTGGGAGGTTTTTAACAAAGGCTGGGCCGTGTCCGCCGACGTGTCCGTCGAAGCTTTGGCCGTGTCCGCCATAGCCAAAGGCGAAGGCTGGGCCGTGGTAACATGTTGAGCAATAATTTCTTTAACAATTTGCAACTCAGACGCACTCAAGTTTTTTTCTGTGTTTTTCGCATTTTGATCTGAAGATTTCATGATTGATACAGAAAACATCATAAAAAATATAACGATAATTTTTGAGGAAAGATTTAATAACCTGGATCCTTCCAGCCTTCGCAAAACGCTTCGGCGGGCAGGCTGCCTTTGGCTATGGCGGACACGGCTGGTTAAACCATAGGAAAACGAGAGAGAGAATTTTGTTGTTGGTTTTAAAATGTTCATAGGTACCTTCAAATTATTACTCTTTTATAAAAACTTAAAATTGCAACGATCCTCGAAGACCAAGGCTCCAAAGTTGAACCATATTATTAGTGTTATCAGTAAATTCAACACCAGCAACAACGCTGAGTGATGGCATAAAGCAACGATCAACCCACGTGTATCCGGCTTGGCCAAAAACTTTACCCGTAAAAACTGCAGATGCTTGAGCGCCTGGAATATCAAGAGCTTCTTCAAGCAGTGAAGGTATTCGATTAGAGGCAATACGAGCATCTTTAATTCCATCAGGAAGATCGGCGTAAGCAGGCTTTGTAACAGTTGCAGGTGATCCAATTAATTGAACTGCATCTTGAGATTTGCCAATTCGTGCAAGTGGCTCACAATAAAATGTTTGGAGTAAATTTGGTTGCCCGTCAATTAAATAACCACCTACCTGCCGACCAAGAACGGCATAATTATTAAAGTTTGTAAGTCTAAATGCTACAGCTGCCGGAACATCAATTGCTAACCTCTCTGCTGTTCGGCCCCAAAATTCAGTACCAATGTCAAAATTCCAATTCTTGCTACGGTAATCAAGCATCACAGCTAGTGAACCTTCAACTCCTATGTTGGAGATAACAGGAACTGTCGTAATGTTAGCCGCTGGTTGAATCGTGCGTGGTTCCATATTTTCTATGGTTACAAATCCAGAAGTTCTATGATCATAAACAGCAGTATATTTTTGAATTATTAAATATTTAGATCCTGGTCCATTCTTTTTTAAATCAAACGTTCTAAAGTTTGGAGTTCTACCTTGAATTAAATGAAGAACCTCACCTTGCACTGCAAAATTTAAAGATTTGGTTCCAGCAGCATTATTCCAAATATTATAAAAACCTGAAATATCTGCACCCACACCCCATAGCCCAGCTCTGCCAAAAATTGATTCAAGCATATAATCACCGAGTGGAACGTTACCCGTTGGGCATGACACTTTAAAAGCTACGCCAAACAAACCCTTTTCATTTGCAACAACGTTATAACCCAATGCCGCAGTAAGATCTCCAAACCGAACTTCAGATGATTTAGTTTCTGCAATGCGTCCTTTTCGCAAACGTATCGGATGATGACGGTTTCCATTCAAATGATTTTGAGAAGGACTTCCTCCAAAAAATGCTTCTGATACTGATGAAGGACGGAAAAATGGTGTAGGATATTCAGGAAACTGATAACTAATCTTAGTAGAACCTGGGTTAGCCGTTATTTGCGTAAAGCTTAAATTATCATCAGGTATAGTTTTCACCAATTCTTTAAACTGTGGATAAATAATGACCGCTCCAAAAGGAATGTGTACTTTAAAATATAAACCTCGCTCATCTTGTTTTGCAGCCCAATGCAAATAAATATCAGCACCAACATGCTGCACCTTTGGATTGAGTTGAATAACTCCTGCGATTCCATCTTCATCTATTTTTACTTTACCCAAACCAAGTTGGTATGCGTCAAGATCAGCTCTGCCGTCATTGCTACCAACCGTCATAATGTTCGTGCCAGACCAGAACGGCATAGAGCCTAAATTTTTACAATGGTGCCCACATTTGCCACCAAAGTTTTGCATGTATTCCATGAGAAAAGAAATATTCACCGAATTATATTTCGATGCAGTTCGACATTTATTTTCGTAAAATAGTTTCTTTCTAACGTACTCTTTATTGTCTTCAAGCTCTTCTCTCATTTCCTCTGCAAGTTGCTGCATATCAAGATAATCTTGTTTGTGTTGACCAACTGTAAGTTTTGATTGCGAAATTTGAACGGGAGAAGACAAAGATTTTTTATTGTCTGATTTTAGATAAGAATATATTTTACGAGCTTTTTGTTTTACTCGCTGCGTAAAAGCTGCCAAATATGATGTGGTATTTTTCGATGGCATAGGCGCTGCTAAAACATAATCTTTTTCTGAATCAAATATTTCAAAATCTTGGTCATCACTAACTTGTTTTTTTTCTAATATTGTTTGTTCGTGCTGTGCAACACTGTCAGAGTCAGAAGCTTTATCGACATGATCTTCTTGCTGTTCAAGCTCTACAAAAGCTTGGTTGTCATTTTGACTTAACGAATTATTTGATGGTGTTAAAAGATTTTCGTGATGATCAAACATGAGCAAAGCTTGATTATCTTCTTGATGTTGCGCATCTTGATGTTGCTGAATTATTTTTTTCTGTGCAATGATTTCATGCATTTGATATGAAGCAAATGATCGAGTCAACCATGTGTTTTTGCTTATTGAGCATTTCGTTGAGCAACGTTTTTGAGTATCGGCTAAAATAAAATTCTGACTTAAACTGCCCAAAAATAATAAGCAAAATATCGCACGGATTCGCTTCAAATCAATTCCTTTTTTTATTGGATCTTTGAAGAAAGCAACATGACATTTTTTCAAATATGAGTCAATTGAAAAGATGAAGGTTATAGAACTCGAATTCGATAAAAAATAAAAAGGCCTTGCGATATTTAGCAAGACCTTTTTATTTTTTAAAGCAAAACAATTATCAAGTAAAACTAAAACCAGACGTTGCAGCATAACCAGCATTGACGCAAGTTCCACTATCATTAAATAAATATTTAATATACGGAACTCCTACTCCTGCCTTTCTTACGAGTGTGCCTTCATTATCAAAAGCTTCAATCTTTGAAGACGTACAATCTTGAGCTAGTTTAATAATATCTGTGTTAATTGTTCCGCTATTTGATATGGCATAATTCACACTACCGCCCTGGTTATATAAAAATTCTACAGTGTCCGCAGTGATACTATTGCTAGGATTAATTACAATTGCCGCACCGGTACCAGAATAATTGCTATCAAATGTTATTAATGATGCATTTATACTACTATTTTCCCAGATTACTATTGCATTACCAAAAAAAGATTTACAAGCTTGTACTAACATACGAGAGCATGTAATAGCAGATAAACTCACGTACAATATAACAGCACCTTCATAAATAGATGAATTATCCATTATAAGCAAACTGTCCAAAACCGTTATGGTACCAAATAAGTAAATGCTCTCTATATTCGATATGGAACCACAATGCTGGATTAAAAGATTACTTGCTTGAACAGTTCCTAAAATTTCTATAAAGTGTTGATATTCTTGAATAAATACATCTCCAGATACAAACAAACCTCCATGTACCGAAACATAATTCATAGATAAAGAAACTCCATTAAAAAATGCATCTCCTCGCACCGTTAATGTTGTATCAACTTCTACTGAAACCGACCCATTAACAACCAAATCACCATTTATAATGATATTTGCTGAACTAGTTAATGATAAACTAGTTGCTATAACAGGCGAATTAAACGTTACAGTACTTCCAGATATCAAAATAGCTGTTGATGAGTAAGGACTTCCATTATTTGTTATGGTAGCGGTAGTACCATTATTTGAAATAACCACACCCCCAAGAGATAAAGCTCCTCCTGCAGCAGAGCTAGCAGGACCTACACTAGCTTGAGGTATTGCTACTGATGGTAGCACACCGTCTATTGTTGCCGTTGCACGCATAGTTGACAGCGTAGCCTTTACAGCATCCGATGGTTCATCTTGAGCACTCATCGTTGCAAAACAACCAATGAGCATCGAAATTGCTATGTAAATTTTTACTTTATTCATAACTCAATTCCTTAATCGTTATTTTTAGAAATTTAAAGAACCTTGAAGACCAACGCTCCACAGTTGAATTGCGTTATTTGTTTGGCTTGTAAACTCTACACCACCGATTACAGCAAGTGATGGCATATGACAATGCTGCGTCCATGTGTATCCAGCTTGTCCAAAAAGTTTTCCCGTAAATGCGCGTGACGCTTGTGCTGCACCAATATCAAGTGCTTCACATAGATTAGCAGGAATACGATTTTCTGAAAGACGCCCATCTTTAATTCCATCAGGAATTATTCCAGACGTAACAATACCAAGCCCACCAGCAGAAACTAATGTTCCAACCAGTTGCACAGGATCTTGTGATTTATTAATTCTTGCAAGTGGTTCAACATAAAATACTTCAATTGGATTAAATGGTGAGACTGTAGAAGTTGGCTGTCCGTTCACACGGTATGCACTCACTTGACGACCTAAAACAGCATAGTCATTTAAATTTGGTAGTCGCTGGTCTATTGCTGAAGTTATATCAATTTGTAATTTTTCTCGTGAACGACCCCAGAATTCACCGCCCAAAGAAACATTCCAATCGTCACAATTAAAAACAGTAGCGACAGCAAATGATCCTTCAACCGCTATTTTTGAAATAACTGGAAGTGTTGTAATGTTAATTGCTGAATGAAGTGATTGAGGCACGAAAACTTCGGTAGCTTCTGGAATAACTTTATTGGTGTAGTCAGCCATATAATTTTGAACTAATAAATATTTAGAACCAGGTCCGTTTTGTTTTAAATCAAATGATCTAAAGTTTGGCGTTCTGCCCTGCATTAAATGAAGCACTTCACCCTGCACAAAAATTTCTAGATTTTTTGATTGATCACAATTTTCCCAAACTCTGTATGATCCTGAAATTTCACCACCAAGGCCCCATGCACCAGCTCTACCAACAATTGGTTCAAGCATATAATGACCTGTTGGAACGTTACCAGTAGGTAGTGATGCTTTAAATCCTAACCCAAAGAAACCTTTTTCACTCATGTACGCATTGTAACCAAAAGCTGTTGTGATATCACCTAAGCGAATTATGGTTTGTTTACATGGAGAAATACGACCTCGACGTAAATGAATTGGCTTTAATGCACTTCCCTCTAAAGATGAACCTGGCGCACCTCCAAAGAATACGTCTGAAACCGTTGCTGCGCGACGAAGTGGTGACGAATATGCCGGAAATTCATAGGTGATTGTTGATGAAGGATTTCCAGCAGCAGCTGCTGTTACCTGTGAAAAAGCAACTTCGTTGTCAGAATGCGCAACCATTAATTCTTTAAGATTTGGCGTTACAATCATTGCAGCAAGCGGAGCATGCACTTTAAAATAAATTCCGCGTTCCTGTTTACTATGCACATAATACAACATCATGTCAGTACCAACACTTTGAACTGTTGGGTTTAACTGAATGACGCCTGCAATACCATCTGCATTAGTTACAACGTTACCCATACCAAGTTGGTATGCATCAAGATCTGCTTTACCATCATTGTTGCCAATGGTCATTTGGTTTGTTCCAGACCAAAATGGCATAGCTCCTAAATTTTTACATGAGCCACATTTGCCACCAAAATTCTGCATGTATTCAGTAAACAATGAAATGTTAAGATGATGCTCTTTATCGCCAAAATCCTGCCCGTACGTATACTGAGCCTGAGAAATATCACGGTAAGAATATGATGTAAATGAACGAGGCAACCATGTATTTTTGGAAATCGAACAAGGCGTGTCACATGAATTAGTATCTGGACAATCTGTTACACAGCAGTCCCCGTAAACCAGTGTGCTCATGAGTATTAGATACAGTTTTAGAATTTTAGATTTCATCCTGGTCTCCTTTTTTTACGTGGTCACAAAATAATAATTTTTCTTACTCTCATAAAAAAAAATTTAAAATGCAAATGTATATCAATTTTAACCAGAAAATAATTCACAAATAAAAACAATGAGGGCTGGAAATTTTACTTTCCAACCCTCATCTTTCTTAAAAATATTTTAAGTTCAATAATGTTTTAATTTATTTTTACAATCGTCATTGCCGCACCATAATACCCGTAGTTGTTTGGCGAAATTGTTCCTGCAGCGCCAGCAAATATCGAAATCACATCATTAACAGCAAGAGGTACTATACAATTAATAATATGTGGCACGGCCTCAGTAACCAAATCGTCAAAGCCTATATTACCTCCATTAACTAGAATTGTAAAACGACTAGGACTCAAATCATCAAAACCAGCAATAAACACGGTGATTTCATAGGTTCCAGCAACTAATACTTCTACAGAATTAGGAGTAACAGTAAATTGACCAGGAGTGCTAACATCAATATTTGTTGTAAAATTAACTAAATCGCCGATATTAAGATTTTGACTTGTAGCATTATCAGCTAACCATGCATAAGTACTTGAAAATGCAAGACCAGTTGCACCTGTAGCACCTGTAGCACCTGTAGCACCTGTAAGTCCTGTGTCTCCAGTAGCTCCTGTAACTCCAATAATTGTTACACCAGTTGATCCTGTAGCACCAGTGTCACCAGTTAACCCAGTGTCTCCAGTAGCACCAGTAGCACCTATGGCACTTGTGCCTGTACTTCCAGTTGCACCAGTATCGCCTGTTAATCCTGTGTCACCAGTAGCACCTATAGAACCAGTTAATCCTGTTGAACCAGTGTCACCCGTAAGTCCTGTGTCTCCAGTAGCACCAGTAGCACCAGTAGCACCTATAGAACCTGTTGATCCTGTTGATCCAGTAGCACCAGTATCACCAGTTAACCCAGTGTCTCCAGTAACTCCAAGAATTGTTGATCCTGTTGAACCAGTATCACCAGTTGCACCAGTAGCACCAGTTGCACCAGTAGCACCAGTTGATCCTGTAGAACCAGTTGCACCAGTATCACCAGTTAACCCAGTGTCACCTGTAACTCCAAGAATTGTTGAACCAGTTGAACCAGTAGCACCGGTATAGCCAGTTAATCCAGTATCACCAGTAGCACCTATAGAACCAGTTGAACCTATAGAACCAGTAGACCCTGTGGAACCAGTAGCACCGGTATCACCCGTTAATCCTGTGTCACCTGTAGAACCAGTAGCACCTGTAGAGCCAATTGATCCGGTAGCACCTGTTGATCCTGTAGAACCAGTAACACCTATAGAACCAGTTGATCCTGTTGAACCAGTAGCACCGATATCGCCAGTTAACCCAGTGTCACCTGTTGCACCTATAGAACCTGTTGAACCTATAGAACCAGTAGACCCTGTTGAACCAGTAGCACCGGTATCACCCGTTAATCCTGTGTCACCTGTAGAACCAGTAGCACCTGTAGAGCCAATTGATCCGGTAGCACCTGTTGATCCTGTAGAACCAGTAGCACCAATATCACCTGTAGAACCTGTTGACCCTGTAGCACCTGTTGATCCGGTAGAACCAGTTGATCCAGTAGAACCAGTAGAACCTATTGTGCCTACACCTGTTAAACCAGTAGAGCCAGTAGAGCCAGTAGAGCCTGTATCTCCTGTTGAACCTGTAGCGCCTATTGATCCCGTAGATCCAGTTGAACCTGTTAAACCTGTAAGCCCTGTGTCACCAGTAGCACCTCTGGCACTTGTACCAGTAGCTCCAGTTGCTCCCGTAGCACCTGTATTACCAGTAACTCCAGAAGCAGACTCAACTGTCACAAACGCAAGTACATCATCCGTGTTTGGATAATCATTTTCAGCAGAAGCTGATCGCTTAACTAACGCTGCCGCTTGAGTAGATTTTGAAGCTTTTTTATTTCTATTATGATCATCTCCTTGAGCATTCATACTACCGACGCAAGAAATAAGCATCGACAATGCAATATAATTTTTTATTTTTTTCACCACTACATTCATGGTGGACTTAACAGTCAAATGCAATACAAACATACTTTTCCTAATTTTTTACTGAGATGCTTGTTCAATTTTTTTCAAAACCAAACTGCTTATTTTCAAGTTTTATGACCCGTGTCCTACGTTGCACAACAAGGACCAAAGATTTGATTTTATTACTAAAATCTATGCAATCTTTGGCCCTTGTTTTTATCATTACTTTAACCGACTCGAACAATCGTTATTGAAGCAGAATAAAATCCATATTTACTAGGTGTAAGGTTTAAAGCGTCAATAGATTTCACTTCTATAGTTTGGCCAGCAGTAAGAACTACAATAACTTCAGCAATATGAGGTACAGATTGTGCCGTAATCGGATCAGAGAGTGGTGGGACAAGAGACGCACCACTTATTAAAATCTCAAAATTAGTTGTCGTAGCAACAGGAGCAAGGAAAACTTTAATTTTATACGTTCCAGCGTTTGTCACAGTAAATGTTTTAAAAGTAACATCAGCGGTAATAAGATTAGAAACGGGCGTAGGTAATGAATCAAACGCAACCAATGAACCTGCTGAAGCTGTCTGAATCGCAGTGGAAGCAAACCATGCATAAGTCCCAATAGCGGCAGCACCTGTAGCACCAGTTGCGCCAGTAGCACCAGTTGCACCAGTAGACCCTGTGTCGCCAGTTGCACCAGTAGAACCAGTTGATCCAGTAGCACCAGTAAGTCCAGTAGCACCAGCAATACTTTCACCAGTTACACCTGTTGCACCAGTTTCACCCGTTGCTCCAGTTAGTCCAGTAGAACCTGTTGCACCAGCAATACTTTCACCAGTTACACCTGTTGCGCCAGTAAGTCCAGTAGAGCCAGTAGAGCCAGTAGCACCAGTAGATCCTGTAGACCCAGTAGATCCTGTGTCGCCAGTTGCTCCTGTTAATCCAGTGTCACCAGTTGCACCAGTAGAACCTGTTGAACCAGTAGATCCTGTGTCACCAGTTGCACCTGTTAGTCCTGTATCACCAGTTGCACCAGTAGAACCTGTTGAACCAGTAGATCCTGTGTCACCAGTTGCACCTGTTAGTCCTGTATCACCAGTTGCACCAGTAGAACCTGTTGACCCAGTAAATCCTGTATCGCCAGTTGCTCCAGTTAGTCCAGTGTCACCCGTAGAACCTGTAGAACCAGTTGAACCAGTAGATCCAGTAGCACCAGTTGCACCTGTTAATCCTGTGTCACCAGTTGCACCTGTAGAACCTGTAGATCCTGTAGACCCAGTAGATCCTGTGTCGCCAGTTGCTCCTGTTAATCCAGTGTCACCAGTTGCACCAGTAGAACCTGTAGAACCTGTTGAACCAGTAGATCCAGTAGCACCTGTTAATCCAGTGTCACCCGTAGAACCTGTAGAACCAGTTAAACCAGTAGATCCTGTATCGCCAGTTGCTCCAGTTAGTCCTGTATCACCAGTTGCGCCAGTAGAACCTGTAGATCCTGTAGACCCAGTAGATCCTGTGTCGCCAGTTGCTCCTGTTAATCCAGTGTCACCAGTTGCACCAGTTGAACCAGTAGATCCTGTAGAACCTGTAGATCCCGTAGATCCTGTGTCACCAGTTGCTCCAGTTGAGCCTGTAGAACCTGTAGAGCCTGTAGAACCAGTAGATCCTGTTGAACCTGTGTCACCAGTTGCACCAGTAGAGCCAGTAGAACCTGTAGAACCTGTTGAGCCTGTAGAACCAGTTAAACCAGTTGCACCAGTTAAACCAGTTAAACCCGTAGCTCCAATATTGCTTGCTGTAGTTCCACCAGATACTTGAACAGCTGCAGCAGCATCCGGTGTGCTTGGAAACCAAACTTCAGCTCCACTACGCTTAACATCTAATGAACTTTTACTTTGTTGGGCTGCTCCCAAAGCATCCATAGTTACCAAGCACCCGACGAGTGTCGAAAGTACTACGTAACTATTTATTTTTCTTATCGTCATATATTTCCTTTTAATTATTGACCATCAAACTTAGAAATTTAAAGAACCTTGAAGCCCAACGCTCCATAGTTGCACTGCATTATTTGTTTTACCTGTAAGTTCTACACTACCGATAACAGCAAGTGACGGCATATGATAATGCTCTGTCCATGTGTATCCAGCTTGACCAAAGACTTTTCCAGTAAACGCACGTGATGCTTGTGCAGCACCGATATCAAGCGCTTCACACAAGTCTGCAGGAATACGGTTTTCTGAAAGACGCGCATCTTTAATTCCATCAGGAAGCACTGTAGGTGCTGTTACGGTTGGTACTGAGCCAACCAATTGCACAGCATCTTGAGATTTATTAATTCTTGCTAAAGGTTCGCAATAGAATGTACGAACTGGTACAGCAGTTGCTGGAGATGCTGGTTGCTCATCAATACGGTATGCACTTACTTGACGACCTAAAACTGCGTAATTATTAAGATTTGGTAGTCGCTGGTCTATCGCTGAAGCTATATCAATTTGTAATTTTTCTCGTGAACGACCCCAGAATTCACCACCAAGAGAAGCATTCCAATTATCAAAATGGTAGTCAAGAGCAACTGCAAACGAACCTTCAACAGCTATTTTTGAAATAACTGGAAGCGTTGTTAAGTTAGCAACTGGGTGTATTCTTTGTGGCTCAATAACGTCAGTGTTCGGATTTAGATTGCTATATTGAGATGCATAATGTTGCACTAATAAATATTTAGAACCAGGTCCGTTTTGTTTTAAATCAAACGTTCTAAAGTTTGGAGTTCTACCCTGAAACAGATGAAGCACTTCACCCTGAAAAGCAACAGTTACATTTCTTGTTGCATCACAGTTTTCCCAGACTCTGAACGATCCTAAAACTTCACCACCAACGCCCCATGCGCCAGCTCTACCAAAAATTGGCTCAAGCATATAAGCAGCTGTTGGAACGTTACCTGTTGGCATTGATACTTTAGCGCCTAGGCCAAAGAAACCTTTTTCACTCATGTATGCATTGTAACCAATAGCTGTTGTGATATCACCTAAACGTACTATCGTTTGTTTACACGCAGCAATACGAGCTCTACGTAAATGAATTGGTTTTTCTTGATTACCCTCTAAAGCGTTACCTGTTTTTCCACCAAAGAAATAGTCAGAAACTGTGTCCGGGCGACGAGACGGTGTTGGATATTCAGTGAATTGATACGTGATTTCTGATGGAGATGGAGCTGCTGTCATTTGTGTAAAGCTAAGATGATCATTCGACTCTGCAACCAGTAGCTCTTTAAGCTGTGGTGTTATGATCATTGCACCAAGTGGAGCATGCACTTTGAAGTAAAAGCTACGTTCCTGCTTGCTATGCACATAGTAAAGACTCATGTCAGTACCAGCGTGTTGTATTTTTGGATTTAACTGAATAACTCCTGCAATACCATCTGCATTAGCTACGACGTTACCCATACCAAGTTGGTATGCATCAACATCAGCTTTTCCATCGTTGTTACCAATGGTCATTTGGTTTGTTCCTGACCAAAATGGCATAGATCCTAAATTTTTACATGAGCCACATTTTGCACCAAAATTTTGCATATATTCAGTGAAAAAAGAAATGTTAAGCTTGTGCTCGCTGTCTTCAAAATCCTGCCCGTAAGCATACTGCTCCTGAAAAAGATCGTGTGTTTGATATGATACAAATGAACGAGGTAACCATGTGTTTTTGGAAATTGAACAAGGTGTGTCACACTCAACCGGCTGACAACAATCTGTTACACAACAGTCCCCGTAAGCCATTGCGCTCATGAGTATTAGATACAGTTTTAGAATTTTAGACTTCATCCTGGTCTCCTTTTTTACGTGGTCACAAAATAATAATTTTTCTTAATCTCTTCGCTGAAGTATCAAATAGGATTTTAAATCCTTAAAACAAAAGGTCTCCTTTTTTGCTGATTCATAAAATATTAATTTTTTCTACCTTCATACAAAGACAGATTAAAAAGCAAGTGTGTAGCATCAGGCGAGTGCTTCAATGCCTGTAAAACTGCTTTTTCACCAACTTCATACTCCCCAACATACCATGCAGCAATTCCCAGTAGGTTGTATCGATCAAAATTATATGCAATGTTTTCAACAAACAACGTATCAGTCGTTACCGGAGTATCAACCGCAAGCTTTGAAAAATAAAATGCTTTTGCAAAATCAAGAACTTTTAAATAATAATTTGCAATTTTCATCAGAGGTTCAATACGACTCGGTCTCATATCATATGCTTTAAGATAATAAAACAGAGCTTGATTCCAGTTGCCCAACTGATCGTGTGCATCACCAAGTCTGTACCAGGTCATAAAATCTTCCTGATCCCAAACAGATCTTTCAGATCGTTTTTGGTACCAAATAGCTGCGTTTGCATAATCATTGGTACATGCATAAGATTGACCCAAGTAAAAAAGAGTTCTTGGATCTTCTGGATGTTTTTCATGCTCTTTCAAAAGCAACTCGATATCTCGATAAAAACGTTTATTTGTTTTATCAATACCACGCTGTGTTGGATCCCAATTAAAATAAATAGTTTCAGGAACAGTTATATATCCTATTTTATTTAAATACTCATGAACCACGCCTTCAAATCGAATGCCGTGATTCGGTTTCCACAACCGACACAAATAATTTTTAGAAAAGTGATTATTATGAAGACACATTAAATATGCAGTCTCAGGAAAATGTCTGAAAAGTTTACAAAAATTAATCAAACCTGGCACATCGTTTAAGTACCATTCAGCGTCAATCATTAAAAAGAATGTTGCTTTTGGAAACAGTTCTTCACTGCAATCAATGGCATAATTTCGTGAAGTTGCAAAATCAACAAACGGTTGTTCAACCACAAATCCATGCACATCGTAAGACTCAAAAAGTTGTTTGGTTACTTCTACGGTTTCATCGGTTGAACCAGTATCTAAAACGAGAAAATGTTGCAGGCCAGCATCGAGGTATGGAAGCAACGTTCTTTCCATAACGTCTGCTTCATTTTTCACCATGATAGTAATGACAAGCAGAGGATCATCTTGAGAGCAAGATGGTTGACCAAAAAGATTTAAAGACTGAAAGATTGTTAAAAATATAAAAGAAAATTTTGAAATTAACTTCATGCTACTCACTCTTTTTTGTTATTAGTTTTTATTTTGTTATACAATTTTTGCTATAAAACACTTAATTTTTAAAACTTATTTAATCATAAAACCTTCAAACTTTTAAAACTCTAAACTGCATTAACGCATGAATACTACTAAAAAAATAAATTCTGTATATTGATTTTTTTAAAGCAAATTCTAGTAAGTACATATCGACTTGCCAAGCTTACATCATATTCTCCTTTCCTATAACAACTAATTCCCCTCCCTATGAATTTTGTACGAGTCGGTCACCCAGGCTTCGCTTTTTCTTTCCTAGTTGTCGTTCATCTCGAGTTTTTTGCGCTAGCAAAAAGTATCGAGAGATCTTGTAGCTACGCCGGGCACGGCCACATATCATCTTTATTTTTCAATTATTCTTTTGTTTGGCCTTCATGCCAGGCCAGGCATCAAAGTATGGTTTCGCACATACTTTGAAATCATGCGACCCAAAGAGGTTTCTTTGGGTAATCTCGTCGGAATTAATGCTCGCATTCGCCTATCCTACTTCGACAAGGCTTCGTAGGAATTATCGGCTCATACTCCCTAATTCCTGGGTATGCCATAATAACTTGGATTCTTGAGTCGGAGTTAATACTCGTATTTGCCCATGGCGCATACGAGCTAACTCCTGGGTATGACTTGAAAACAGATTTTAGTAATTTTCTTCAACACATGGATCCCCGGGTTTCAGGCTTCGCTTTTAGCTTCGCCGGACACGGCGAGCCCGACTGCGTCCGCGATAGCCAAAGGCGACGGCTGGAGGACGAAGAGTAGGTGGTGTATGTTTTATAGCTAAAGAAGTATGAACATCTATCATCAAAATGAAAACAATAATTAAATTTATTCATACTCAGGAGTTAGGGAGTGTGAGCCGCTCATTTTTATGAACCTTGTGAAATAAAAATGAGAAGAGGCAAGCACGAGTATTAACTCCGACTCAAACTCAAGAAAAAATTATGTAAAGAATCAAGCTTCCCCATCAGGAAATACTTTGCAATGGAGCCCTGCGCAGTGTTAACGAAGCAGAATAGGCGAATGCATTTTTATTTCCGTTGGGGTTTTTCAAGGGGTTTTAACCCATTGAATGTCCGATCCCAAAGCGTGGACAAGCACGTTTTGGAGCCTGTGCCGGCTTTAGGCACAGAGTTGAATGCTTAAACAAGTTAGTAGCTAGTGGAAACCGACTAATTAAAAAATGCCAAACTCTTGCTTTGCCCATAAAAAACCATGTAATTATTTACTTGATCACATTATAAAAAAGGAGACCAAAATGAATAAATTAAAGATATTTGTATCACTACTATTTTTCACTGCCAGCACACTGCTCTGCGAAACAATGTATCCACAAAAAATGATTTTAAGCGTTCCGGTTGCAGATTTACGCGCCCAACCACAAGCAAACTCTAGCGATATAAAATTGCCAACTTCAGATGTCATAAACCCACTACAAATCACACAAATACTTCTTGGCGAGCATATTCTTGCTCATGAAGAGTATGTTGATGAAAACTCAAAAAAATGGCTGAAGGTCAATGCGCCACAACAAGAGTTTTACAAAGTTCCATTTGGATGGCATGGATTTCCAGGTTGGATCGAACACGATCAAGCGCTTGCTGTTGACAGCTATCCTGTACACAACCTTGTGGTTAAAAGTTTACTGGCAAACCTTTTGGATGAAGCTAAAAATATTTTACAAACCGTTTCAATTGGCACCAGACTTAATGGAGAGAAACTAGACAAAGAGAGCAATCTTTGGAGAGTTGTTTTACCCGATGGCCAAATTGCTTTTATCAAAAATGACGACGTGTATCCCATCAATGCAACGGTTGAAGAATCAATTGACGATCTACGAAAAAGCATCATTTCAAAAGCTATGGAATTCTTGGGAAGTTCTTACAGCTGGGGAGGCAGAAGTGCTCAAAATGAGTTACTTACGATATCGAGTGTTGATTGTTCATCTTTAATGAATTTAAGCTTTCTAGCGCATGGCCTGCAGATTCCACGTATGTCACATGAGCAATTTTTAAGATCTGAAAAAATTGAAGAAGGTAAAGATTTAAAGCCTGGTGACTTAATATTTTTCACATCCATAACAAAAAAATCATCACGTATGGATCATGTTATGATGTACCTTGGGGACAATAAAATACTTGAAACAACTACTTTGGATCAGAAAAAAGTTCGTGTAATTCCTTTTAATGAAAGAATGTGCCTTACGTATGATCTCTTACAATCTGGCGATATCATAGACTGCACAGAAGATCGATTTCGAATCTTTTTTAGTTCATTTTTTAAAGATGAAGAGATGGTTCAAGGATTACGAAATGATGCATTAAATCATGCATACAATTAATACTTACTTTTGATTAGATTTACATGAAAAAACAGGAAGCTTTTAACTTCCTGTTTTTTGTTTCATTAACTTGTATGAATTTAATTAATTGCGATTTTTCGGCTGTGCATACATTCGTTCGTTAACGAACAAATCACTTGAATGATTTTGTATAGGCACATTAAAACTTGGACATTCTCTTACACTCCCTAATGGGCTTGCATCGTCGACAATAACGACATGCTGGTTACCAGCGGCACTATTTAACCCTGAAAAAGAGCGTAATGTTTGCGAAGCTAATGCAAAATTTTGTATTACCACAGGATCTCTTCCTATACCTGCTAAATCTAGTACTGCCCTAGTAGATTCTCCAGAATTACTTTCTCCGGAAATAGAGACTGTGACTCCACTCACAGATCCATTGTTTGCAGCTATATTATAATTTGCAACGTCGCTTTCTGATTTTTTTAAGTCTTGTTGCGTATTCTGATCGTGCATAGAAATCGGTAGTTGAAGCGGTAGTTGAAGCGGTCGTTGAGGCAGAGACATTTGACTATTATTCGATCTTTCTCGAATTATAGTATTTGGTGCAAAGTGAGCAACTGCAGAAGGAACAACTTCTTCATTTGAATCAACGCGTTGATTCAGTGCTATCTGATTGAGCATTCTTGCAACTTCATTACTTATGATTTTATATGATGTATTACTTGTATCAGAGCTTTCATCAGAATTTTGTGCAGCTTCATCATATTGCTCAACTTGATCCACAGGTACATATGGCTTTACTGCTTGACTATCGCCACAACACCACCAAGAAGCACCAATGCTTTGAGTTACAAAAAAAAGACTGGAAAGTATTATATTTTTATTCATTTGAAATCCCCTAACTAAGAACATAAAATCTTATTTCAATACATTAAAAGCATATCCTACCTACACTTTTTCGCAACAGCCCCCACCCCTGTACCCGAAAAAAGGACTGCGCCAAACGAACACCAAAGAAAGGACTTTTACAAATTGCTGGATCCTCGGGCTATGCCCAAGGATGACGGAATGTGATGAGCTTATTGATTTAGATGAGATTGAAATATTATACAAGAAACGCCTTGATAGATGTTCTTTTAATATCGAATTCGAGCTCTCTAAAAAATTTTTACATGAAAAAACAGGAAGCTTTTAACTTCCTGTTTTTTGTTTCATTAACTTGTATGAATTCAATTAATTGCAATTTTTTGGCTGTGCATACAATTGTTCACCAGGTAGCAATCCACTATTCAACGGAAGACTATTTGAGGGATTATTTGACTCAGCTTTTGCTGCTTCAGGCACATTAAAATTTGGGTACTTTCTCACATTGCCTAATGGACTTCCATCCGCAAAATCGAGAACTCCGTCCTTAACGGTAATCCCGTTACTAGATCTACCATAATGTAGAGCTGAAAAAGAATCTGTTGTTTGCGAAACATTTGCTAAATTTGGCCTAAATTTTACGTTATCACGTGTTTGCGAAATATTTGCGAGATTTAACCCAAATTTTGCATTATCATCGGCAAAGATAGATTCTACAACATCACTCACATATCCTGTTAGAATTGGACCAGATATATCACAATTATTATTTGTTATATTAATTGTATTTTGCTGAATATAATTGAACATATTTTGCCCAGCATAAGCAAACATAGAAATCGGTAGTTGAATCGGAAAAGTTTGACTTCCTGAATTTACAGCACTGTTCTCTTTTGATACAGAATGATCAACTTTTTCACTTAAATTAACGTGATTTACAGATTCTGTCGTCACAGGTTCTGCCGATGGCACTACAAGCATAGTGACTATTACACCACTCATACGCCTAGGCGAGATTCTATTCGATGTACTAGGACTTTTAACAGTTATTGCATTGGCATGTACAACTTGTTCTGCAGAATCATTTACAGGAGCATTATTATTTACTGTAACATCTTGTACAGTTTCTTTTTGCTCAACATAATCCACAGAGACATATGGTTTTACTGCTTGACTATCGCCACAACACCACCAAGAAGCACCAACATTTTGAGCTACTAAAAGTAGTCCAAGCAACATTATATTTTTATTCATATAAAAACTCCTAAATTTTACTATTTTACGTTCATTAAAATACAAGCAGGAGATTTATAGCCTCCTGCTGTATAAAATTAAACTTTGATTGTAATTAACGACGCTCTAAACAACCTTCATTTCTAGCTAATGCAGAAATAGGTAATTCAAGCGGTGATATTCTATCACTAGGCAATCCAGAAGCAATCAATTTCGCAAGAGTTAATGCAGAAATAGGTAATTCAAGCGGTGACATTTGACCTTCTGGCAGTACAAATGAATTCTTAACGCTTACGACATCGATTATTTCAATACTCTCATCAGTATCAGAAAATGAATTTGTTGCAGCATTTACACTAGCAACTGTTCGTGATATTGGTGCCGGTGATATTTGAATCACAGCTCCTGAAGCATTATCAGAACAACTAGCGCTCATATTTTGAGCTAAAACAAGAGCACCGAAAAACATAATATTTTTATTCATATAAAAACCCCTAAAAAATGACTAACTGAATAACTATCTTGAAACAGTTTAACATATCTTTACTATCCTGTCTATTTTGTGCCTTGCCCAACAAATTTACCGAGGCAACAAAACAGCTCAAACTTGAAGTAAAATAGACTTTTTCTATCTAAGATTTATACTAAAAAAGATCTATCGCTAGCCACTTTTAAGGACTTTATGAAAAAAATTCAATGCTCATTTTTAATCTCCATTCTCTGTTTTCTTTCTGTCAACTCACAACATTTTGTTTTGATATCTTCACCAGGTAGCGGAAAGGGAACTTTTTCTCAATATATGACCAAAAAATACGGGTATGTTCAAATTTGTCCAGGTGATCTATTTCGCAAAGAAATTTTACAACAAAGTGAATTGGGCAAAATTATTGAACCAATCGTGCAAGCTGGTGACTACGTTGATGAACAGATAGTTTGTAAATTAATGCAAAAGCATCTAGAGCAAGCCCTTATTAAAAATAAACCTTTTATACTCGATGGCTTTCCTCGCTCAAAAAACAGCTTACAATTCTTGCTGGCCTTTTTAGCGTCAAAGCAAATCCTGAAAAACGTTTGTTTCATACAATTTCACGCATCAGATGAAGTCTGCAAACAACGCATACTGGGTAGATATGTTTGCAATGCGTGTGGACAAGTAGACAACGCAGCTAAAATGGAAACAAATGATAATCCAACATGCAGCTCTTGTGGTCAAGCTTTAGCATTGCGACTGGGAGACAAAGAAACTGTCGTGACTAAACGATTACAGCATTTTCATACCGTAATTGAACCACTCTTAAAAGATTTAGAAAACAATGGTCATACCGTTAAAATTATAAATTCTGTTCAAGAACTATCGACACTTGAAAGGATCTATAATGAAATTGCTTCTTAAACAATTAATCCTGATAAGCTTTTTTAGCGCGATACAAGCCAGTGATATGGAAATTTTTACTGCTGGATCCCCGTTCCCGCCGGGGACGACGATTAATAAATCGTCGATTTTAGACGTTGTTGATCATAAAAACATGCAGCTTAAATTATACTTGGATGCAATACAGTATAACGTACAAGAAAAAATAGGCATTTTGCCTTATGTCCTACAAAAAGAATCTGGGATATATCTTGAAATCGGTACGGGCGGAGATCCTATTGCTGCATTAATGAAAGCTATACCAAGTCACTACAATGTACAAATTATAGCGTCTGATGTTGATCAAAACGTTTTAGACTCGGTGCTTACTCGGCATCCTGAGTTGCAACAGTTTGTACAAAGTCAAAACGGCCCTCGATTACATTTACAACAATTGAATGCTATCGACATGAGCGCGATTGTGAGCAATCATTTAGATGGAATTAATGCTTCATCAGTGCTTCATGAAATCATTTCATATGCTGGTGGGCTTGACGGCTGTAAGAAATTTTTTAAAGAAGCGCATCGGGTTTTAAAGCAAGATGGCATTTTAATTTATAGAGATCCAGAGTTTGTTTCCAATCAGCAACAAGCGGTAACCGTTAGATTGAAAAATAAACCATCTAAGCTATTTTCTCATATATTTTTATATAAATTTTTAGATGCCCGCGGTAGCTCGTTGGCTCAAAAAAATCGTAAAGTTTTTATGTATGAGACCAAAGACATAAGCTTTAAAATTTATAAAAAAAATGAAACAAATTGTGCAGTTTATTCGTATGAAGAGTATTTGAAAATTCCTTCATACGATATTGATTTCTCTAGAAAATATTCTATCTCTTTACCGTATGGTCTGTATCGAGAACTGAGCCGTCACTACTTAACGTATTTGCACGCATGTAATCCTTTAGTTTATTTAAAGGCTACTGCAAACATTTCTACTGGTACTTATTTTACAAACTATTTAGCACACAGTACGGTAAAGGTATTAAAGAATTTTCTAGGTGAACACTCTCATGTTTTAAACGATGCTCAAATCACGTTAGAGCAAAAAGATTTAATAGACTCTGCAATTGAAAAAAATTGTGAAGTGCTTGAATTTGGAATTCCGTTACGTTTTACTTCAAAATCTAAAAAGGCTGCATTAAGAAACATTCTTAAGCAGCATGATTTTGATCCATCTCGTTATATAATTGCAGTTGATAGCGAAACAAGTCTGTTAGATTATCGAATTTTCGGAATACTATACGAACAAATTAAAAACTTATTTGACACACTCAACAGTATTGAAATCGCTGATAATGAAAAACATGCGTATTGGCTAAAAAGAGAAGGCGAAGAATATTATTGTTATTATTCTGTCGATGCTTTATTGTCGCAAGTTTTGTTGTATTCATTAGAACAATCTAAATTGGACCAATCTGGATTGCAGCAGTCTGAAAACACCGTAGAAAATAATGAAATAATGGTCCTGTGCCCGCTAGACAAAGAATATAATAAATTCTTAAATAGATGGTGTTATTCAGAACTCTTAAAAGATACGTTAGAAGTTTCTGACAACATGAATTATCCTATGGAAGTATTTGACGAAAAGCGAATTATTCATTTTAAAAAAATGAAACTATCACAAGCGATACATATTTGTGAAAGCATCATTGAAGCTGAACCAATGAACTATCCGCAATTGACACAAGTAGTAAGTGATTTAAAAGATCCGGCTTCGCACAAAGGCTACCCAGGCTTCGCGCAAGGCTACGCCGGGCAGGCTGCCGAGACAAGAAAATTATAAGGATAATGATATGTCAGATGAAATATTAGATTTAGTTTCCACTGACGATATGGTCATTGGGCAATTGCCACGATCAGAAGTCTACGCGCAAAAATTATCAAACTTTCGCGTCGTCAACGCTTTTGTTATCAACGACCAAGGTCAATTGTGGATTCCTCGCCGTACTAAAACAAAACGCATTTTTCCTTTATGCCTGGACGCAAGCATGGGTGGCCATGTTGAGTCTGGAGAAACATACGAGCAAGCATTCAAACGTGAACTTTACGAAGAACTTGGTTTAGATGCAAACAGTATTGCCTATGAAATGATAGGCAAGCTCAACCCTCATGATCATGGCACCTCTGCTTTCATGCAAGTGTACGTCATCCGCCTCAATCAAGTTGATGCTTACAACACCCAAGATTTTTGTGGGTATTTTTGGCTCAGTCCGCAAGAATGCATCGAAAGATTAAATTCTGGCGACACAGGCAAAGGTGATTTGCTCAAAATGATTCGACAATTATTTGTGTAAGTAGCAAAAATTCAATATTAGATGTTTTTTAATATCGAATTCGAGTTTTAGGCTAGAATAAAATATTATTTTTTTTTAGTATGCAAGAAAATTCAAAGTTCAAAACAAAAAAGGCACCAGAGATTTGCAGCTTCATTGATTTTTGAACAAACGTACGAAAAATAATACTTTATGACCAAATAAAAAAGGAATCAAAAATGAAGTCTAAAATTCTAAAATTATATCTAATACTCATGAGCGCACTCGCTTACGGGGACTGCTGCGTAACAGATTGTTGTCAACCAGTTGAGTGTGACACGCCTTGCTCAATTGCCAAAAACACATGGTTGCCTCGTTCATTTGTATCGTATCAAACACACGATCTTTTCCAAAATCAATATACGTACGTGCAGGATTTTGGAGATGAAAATAAAGAACATCATCTTAACATTTCTGCTTTCACTGAATATATGCAAAATTTTGGTCAAAAATGTGGCTCATGTAAAAATTTAGGCTCTATGCCATTTTGGTCAGGAACAAATCAAATGACCATTGGTAACAATGATGGAAAAGCTGATATTGATGCATACCAATTAGGCCTTGGTAATGTCGTAACCAATGCAGATGGCATTGCAGGAATTATTCAGTTAAATCCAACGATACAACACGTTGGTACCGATATGAGTCTGTACTATGTGCACAGCAAGCAGGACCGCGGATTTTATTTCAGAGCTCATGCTCCACTTGGTGCAATGATTGTAACACCCAATTTTAAAGAATTAATGGTTGCGCAGTCAAACAACTCAGTGAGCTTTTCACAAACAACAGCTGATGGCGGAATACTCAATCCATCATCAGACATCACGTATGAATTCAAAGCATATCCAGTACCACTTGATCGCATACAATCAGTTTCACAATATTTCTTTGGTGGTGTACTAGGTAACTCTTTAGATGGATACGAAGATAAAGTTATTCATATTCGTAAAGGTCGTATTGCTCCATGCAAAGAAGTAACAATTCGCTTAGGCGATATCACAGCATCTGTTGGTTACAATGCCTACATGAGTGAAAAAGGTTTCTTTGGCCTAGGTGTTAAAGCATCAATGCCAACAGGTAACGTTCCAAATGCGGTGTATATGCTTCAGCCAATTTTTGGTAGAGCTGGTGCATGGGGACTTGGTGGTGAAATTTGTGGATCATACAGAGTCTGGGAAAATCATGACCAGACAAGAAATTTGAGCGTTGCTGTGCAAGGTGAAGTGCTTCATTTATTTCCAGGCAGAACTCCAAACTATAGATCATTTGATTTAGCCGCAAACGGACCTGGTTCTAAATATTTATTAGTGCAGCATTATGCTCCAGCTTATAGTTCTGGAAGCTCTACGACTCCTCAAAATGATACACAAATTATGTTAGCAAACAGACTTCATCCAGCAATTAACATCACCACACTACCTGTTATTTCAAATATAGCTGTTGAAGGTTCACTTGCTATGGCTATTGATTACCATTGTGAAAATTGGAACGCTGCTCTTGGTGGTGAGTTCTGGGGTCGTTCACGAGAAAAATTGCAAATTGATATAGCAGGAGCTGTTGATCAGGGAAGACCAAATCTTAATGATTATGCTGTAGTAGGTCGTCAAGTAAGTAGATACTCTATTAATGGTGAGCTAGTTGTTAAAACTTTGGCATATTCTAATCCAATTGATACATTCTATTGCGAACCTTTAGCAAAAATTAACAAATCACGAGATCCTGTACAATTAATTGGTGCTATTCCACTTGCACAATCAGGTACTGCTGGAACAGGTGTCATTGCTCCTTCTTACGCAGATCTTCCTGATGGAATTAAAGATGGGCGTCTTTCAGAAAACCGTATTCCTGAAAACGTATGTGAAGCGCTTAATATCGCTGGTGCGCAAGCATCACGTGCATTTACTGGAAAAGTTTTTGGCCAAGCTGGATACACATGGACGCAGCATTGTCATATGCCGTCACTTGCTGTGATCGGTAGCGCAGAATTTACTGGTAAAACAAATAATGCTATTCAGCTCTGGAGCGTTGGCCTTCAAGGTTCTTTAAATTTCTAAAACGCTTTAAAATCATTTAAAAATAACGGCATTGATGTGGTAGCAATTCATAACCATATGATTTTAGAAAATCCACGCGTTATGTTTGTCCATTATATCGGATATGGCCCAGCTGCACAGTTAGCACAAGCATTAAAAACAATCATTGATACAACAAGTACACTTACTTAAAAAAATAAGGTTCTTTTTTCAGTTTGAGAAAATAATATGCATAAAATTAAAAGGAAATTTTATTGCTGGATCCCCGGCCTGTCGGTCGTAGCTCCTATATCCCTCGATACATTATGCTAAGGCAGAACACTCCAGCCGTCGCTTGCAGCTATGGCGGACACGGTCGGGACGAACGACAACAAACGAATATTACAACGTAGACTGGATCATGTCGAGGACGACGATTAATAAATCGTCGACTTTTGTAATTTTTCATACTCATTGATCATGGTTCTTATTTTACGAACCACTTCTTGCTGATTTAAGTTGCTGACATCAACTTTCATAAATGGAATGTTGGCGCTAAAGATAGTATCAAATAATTTTTGCTGCCGAGTAGCAATAATTTCTTCTTGTTTTTTGTTTGCTCGGTTGCGTACATCAATGCGTGCCAGAAGCTGCTGGTCACTGCAACGCAGACGAAAGGCACGTACCGGCAAATTATTTGGATTTAAGACCGATTGAAACTCACTGAAAAGTACCGCCATTTGACTAGTCATCGTTACCACAAACCTCGTTTTACCCGTTTTTTGGTAAAACTCAATCATCTGCGCCATAGCTTGGTACACCATGGCCACATCAGATTTTTTATCCCACGAAAATGGCTGCATCGCTGCAAACCAATCGCAATCTAGAAATACCATGTTGTTAAAAATTTTTAACAATTCCCAAGATGCATCGGTTTTTCCAGAACCTATTGGACCAGTTAAGATGATAATCATACTAAACTTTCACATTGCGAAAAAATATGCGTTCAACTATCCACGTCGTAGTATATCGTAGATTACATTGACTGTATCAAGTTTATTTATTTCGTAAGTAACCTTACTCCCTGTCACTTCTTGTAGACCTTTTAAAAACGTATCAATTCCTTTTTATCTTGACAAAGCAAACCTCTGTTTTTTAGATTCAATCCAATAAAAATAATTAATTTTTCTAATAACTAAAAAAAGGATACACGCACATGAAAAATATAAATAATAATACCGGAGTCGATTTCTTTAAAAGAAAAATACAATTCTTAATAATGTTTTTCTTTATTGCTCCTGGCCTAGTCTCAATAAATCTTTTTGCTGAAGAGTCAAATAATGAAAACCAAACAATGGAAACTAAGAGCTGCAACAGCTGCGGCAGAAACTGTAATTGCTGCAAGGATAAAAACTGTAACAACTGTGGTAAATGTGGTAAAAGCTGCAGCTGTGGTAAAAGTTGTAACACTTGCGGTAAAAGCTGCGATTGCTGTAAAAAATCTCAAGACACCGTTGAATCTTCAACTGAATCCTCAGAAACAACTACTGATGTACAGTAAACTTATAAGATAACGAGCGCCAAGACGCTTTTAAAATTAAAGATATATAGACTGAAGTCGTACTGAATTAAATACAACTTCAGTCTATATATCTTTAAAAACATAAAAATCGACGTAATTTTTTAAATGAAACAACTTTTAGATTCAATTAAAAAATTACTATTTGGCAAAGATCTACATATTTTTTTAAAAAAGATTATAATATTTACTATATTTACACATCAACACTTTCAAAGGAACTTCTATGAAATACCAAATACTTTTTTCAATGCTTCTTGGCTCAACACTCTTTGGATCAGAATATTATTTAGTACCTCAAGTAGCACAATTACCAAATGCAGAAATAATTTTGTCTGTTTTAAAAGAAAAGTGTGATTACAATTTTCAAAATTTACAATCAGTTTACACTACAGCGGCAGATGAACTTGCTCATAAAACATGTACAGAATCAAAAATTTCTTGGGTCTTACATCGCCATGTAGCAAGATCTTGTGATATGGATATATATTGGCCTATTCTTGGCAATGCAGCAACAAGCATCTTTAAAAAAGCTTTAGAGTTAGAAGTAGAACAACAATAAAATTTACATTTTAAAACTTAAAAACTAAAAAAGCCCAAACTCTCAATAAAGAGTTTGGGCTTTTTATTTTTTAACTCACAGGCCGCCTATACGTACATTAATTTCTTATGAAATTCGGCTCTAAGCATAATATTACAGCACCATAAATTTGATAAAATCCACTAATACATAAATATTTCCGACTCAAACTCAAAATTGTCGTAGCATGTCAATAACATCAAGGACCTTAGACAAGCGCTCTGCTTTTTGCTCTGTTTCTTGTCGCACTAAATCTTGAACAACTTCAACAATTTCAAATACTTGTTGTGATGTTTGCGCAGGTGTTAATGTTTGCGCAAGTATTGGTGTAGGTGTTACTGTTGATACTGGCGTAATTGTATGTTTTTTAGTTGGCACCGGTGTAAGTTTCTCTGTTGGCTCAGATGGAAGTTTCTCGGTTGGTACAACTGTTGTTACAGCTGACGGCGTTGGAGAAATAAGTGTTGGTAATTTTTCAGATGCAATTTTCCCTCGAGTAAACATCCAATAAAATGTATTGGTTGCAGAGTTTCCTTCATCAAATGGAGTTAATTTTTTAGCATCATAATCAGCAACTGTTTGCTCAAATGCTTCATTTGTCTGCGAAATCGCTTGGCTCATGCGTACAAAGCTACGCCATGAAGCCTGAATAGGATTTGGAGTTCCGTCTGGATTTTTTCGATCAGGATTTAAAGATGTTTTAAGTAGTTCATATTGATAACTGTTCCATGCTTGAGGGATTAATATTTCTGTTGCTGGTGTAAACGGAAGAAAGTGAATTAAGTTTATGTACTCAACGTTTGCGCCAAAAAATGTTGCATAGTCAGCTTTGTTTTCCCAAAGCACTCCAACGCAAGCAAGTTTATTAAATAGTGATGGATAAATTTCTGAATCAGCAGTCATTTGCCAGTAGGTTTGCGCTGCATTAATTTCTGATGCAAGCAGCGTGTTACCCAAGTTTTGAATAGTTGCATTGTTAGTTGCAAGACCAAAAAGATACATACCATACCAAGCATTAACAGCTTCTGAAGTTGATTCTTGGTTTTTTCCGTTACCAAATGGAAAAATTCCAGCAGCAAGCGAATGCCCTAAGTACCAATCCATCATTCTAAAATCTGGGAAATAATCATCAGCTACCGGATTTGCAATATCTCGTATCAAATCAACAGTGAATGGAATTAATTTTTTTGAAATAAAATTATCAGTATCTGGAAGCTTGAGCTTACTACTTAAATGAATATAGATTGCTGCACTGTAAATAAAATAACCAAAATGGAAATGATGATCATTGTACCAACCCATTCCATAGTCTAAAGTATGATCAAGCATACCATTTTCAGTACAAATTCCGCCCCACTGTGGATCGTAAAATAAACGATTATATTTATTTGGTAAAGGAGTTTCTGCTTTTGGATTATTAAGATTAGTTCTATCAATCCATGGCAGAACTGCTTTTTTCATCAACTGTACACATTGTTTCAAAGCTTGGGTACTGTCAATTTGATCTGCAATAATTGCAAGACGCGCTAAGCGTGCAATTTCTTTTCCAAATCCATAGCTTCCAGCATAAGGGCTTGGTGTAGTAGCGTTAACATCATCGTCAAGATCAGCGGCAATAAGTTTATTTAAAAAAGTAACAGTTGCTTGATTTTTAAGCTTAGCATCACTTTGACAGTACCAAGAAATATTTGGATTTTCATAACGTAAAGTCCATGAAGAACCTTTAACCGCTCGCAGCATGCCACGTGCAGAATCATACGTTATGTTTTTTTCATATGAAGGATTTTGTAAAAGTTGTTGATGATGTGGCAGACACATCATAATAAGATCATTCGTTTTTTTTGCAGCGTGCGTACTCACTGTTTGCCATGTGATAGAAACTGTAGGGTTTTGCGCGTCTCCTGAAAGCTTCACGCTACCACCAGTTGGATACGTGCCACTGTAGCCTTCAAGCAGTTTAATTGTTTTAATGATTTTAGGAAAAACTGTTTCTTTTTGCTGCTGGATCCATTGCTGAGAAATATATTTGTAAGTTCCTTTAACATCTTGATTTACAAAGTTGTTATATAAAATGGCTGATGAACTTTTTGAGGAAGCATTAAAAATATTTTTAATGTCAGCAATGGTATCGTCTGAAGCTTCATCACCATAAGCGCTTTTGTACCAAACTTTAAATGCAGGAATATACTGGCCTACAATGTAAGCAGAATAGGAAGAATATTGTGCAGGTATTTGCCAGCCACTGTTTGCTGCAGGATTTCCAGGAAGTGGTAAAGCGGGTGGATTGATGAGTGGAATATCGTAATTAATCAATTGTACTACGCCGTTAAAAGATTTAGAAGCTGTAAGCTGCTGCATGGTTTGGTCTTTTGAAAAAACAGTATTTTTTCCAGTCCATGAAAGTGTTATTGGTTCTGATGTAAACATGTGCCATGTTTTGCCACTGTTGAGCTGAATAATAAAAATGTTACCCGTTAAAGAGCCAGCAACGTTTCCTTGTTTACTATGCAAAGGTTTTTGGCTGCCTGATTGATACGTCGTGATTTCTAAAATAGCTTGGCCAATTGCATTAAAAACCGGAGTACTGTTTTGATACTCAGCCGTTACAAATGGCATACCTCGAACTAAAGGAATAGTTACGTTTTTATCGCTACTTCCTATTTGCACAGTGACAGCAAGAGGATTATTTTTCACAGGGCTGACAATGACTGGACTTGAAAGCGTTTCTTGCCATGCAAGTTCTACGGTGTAAGGAGCAATGGAGATAAGGCTTGAAGTGAATGGATAGTTCGGTTTGCTGCCTCCAGGAGGTGTTGGCATATGTCCCACATTAAGTGGTGTGCTATCACAAGTTGCATCTTTGCAACTGTATGCTGTTGAAGTGTCACCTTGAATAGCTATGTACTGCTTTTCAGGCAGATTTATATGTACAGATTTTGCAGTGACATCGATTGTGTAAGGAAATGTGATTACGGAAAAAGGATGTGATGGTGCTGGAGGTGTGGTTGCATTGGAATATGAAATATCGCTTGGGATGGTAAGAGTGGTAAACCAACGATTAGTTGGAAATGGTGCTTTATGCTTTCCCCATATTTTACTTGGGTTTCTTAAAATTGGAAACTGCGGTGATGACCATGATTTGGTATCTGCAACAATATTTTGATCATATGCACCATTTTGAGCAGTATCCCATGATTGAAAAAATGGTTTTTGCGAAGTTGGAAATGTTACGTGATAACTTGAATGCAATACATTATGAATTATAAACATACTCAATATTAATTTTTTCTTCATTACCTTTGTCCCTTTTTGTGAGATTTTAAAAAAAATCGTTTTTGTCACCGTAGTATAAATTTTACTGCATGTAAAATTTATACTCGACCTATCTTAGCCCGTGTGCGCCATAGCCTTTGGCGTCGGCGTAAACTTTATTGATGAAACAAATTTGATATTTGCAATCAAACAATTGTTACTTTCAAACAGTTAATTGATAACTCACGTAACTTGTGTAAAAAAATCCACCCGAATAGATTGGGTGGATTTTTTTACATACAAATAGTTATAACTTAGTTTCTTATTAAATTCGGTTCCATGCACAATGCTGCTGCGCCATACAACTGAACTTTTGAATTTGTTACCAGGTAAAAAGGAAGTTCTGCTAAATATCCTTCTAAATATTTTCTTGAACCTTCATCAGTTACTTTTCCAGCTAAATTCACTATTTTTTGTGTAAATGCATCGGTAGCAAAAAGTTCTGGGAATTCTTGAACAACGGTATTGGTTATGTACACTCCACCGTACGCAGCTTGTGCGTATGCAGAATTTCTAATCATGCGAGCATATTGATCAACAAAGAAATTTACTGAGTCTTGGCAGCGTTGCGACTTCTGACGATTGGTAAAAATATCTAAATAATGTGGGTAATCAACAAACTTTTCCATTTTATATTTTTTACGTTCATGCTCTTTTTGTCCGTCATAAGCATCAAAGAATCGGTAGATTAATTTTATTCCGCCTGCTCCAGCACCAAGAACTTTACCCCATGCAATATTACCTGTTTTATCTTTCATGAAATTAAAAAATGCTAACTCTAAATCAGACTGTGCACCAAATTCAGTAAAACTATAATTTAATTGAGATGGCACATAGCGATTTAGTTGTGCGTCCCATAAAAGTAAACTTGCTCCAAGGCCATTTCCAGCTCCAATGACTAATTTTGGTTTTCTTGGATGATCGCTGCCCTGTTGCAATGTTTTCAAAGAAGACGAATCAAGCAGTTGTGTTCCTAGTGCAACAGCTTGAAAATCATTGATTAAATAAACATTTTGTAGTCCACTGATGTTTACAAATTTTTGTTTGCTCAGTCCGTAAAGTGATTTATCTGACTGCTGCGCACTGTCATCGCTTGTGCTCCATGGTAAATGAGGATGTAAAAACAAATCACCTTTTGCAATTCCAGGAACAGCAAAGCATGCAGAGGCAACAGAAATTTTATGTTGTTTTTGTAGATCCTGCAAGATGGTTTTGACGTGTTGATACACGTCAGCAATATCTGCATTTTTGCTATGATATTCTATCAAAAATGTTTGTTTGTTTTGTTGAACTTTAAAAATGCCTATAAAAGTATCGGTATTTGTTACTTCGCCACCGATAACGTAAGAAGCTGCAGTTTCTACTTGATCTTTATGATGAATAATTTTTTTTGTAGTTGGTGCCAGTGCAGGTAGCAAGACTGTACAATGCAGCAGCAAGAGAGCCATGATTTGTTTTTTCATAAGTTCCTTTTTGAAAGTAAGGGATTTTAATATCGATCAAATGTATCAATTTTTTTCAAAAAACAAATTATTGCTTACTTTGATTAATTTTCAATCTGTTAACGATAGTTTTCATTGTGGCAAAATATAAAGGGACTTGGCTACTAATTTTGTTTGCTAAATCTTCATTGTAAGTATGTGAGGTTAAATTCCGATCAGTTACAGCATAAATCAATATTTCGTATTCAGCCTTTGTTATCACATTATCTTGTAATGACAATCTTAAAACCTCTCGAGGCGAAGCGAGTTTTACATCAATTTTTTGTACTTCTTCAAGATAAATTTTCAAAAACTTCCAAAATGAATCAATGCAATATTCAAAACGTTTAATTATTGAATCTCGTATAACATTTAAAACCACACCGCATTGAGTCAAAACATTAACACTTTCTAAAACTTCTTGCAGTGTTGTCAATGCTTTCTGCATAGCTTCATGTTTTAATTTTAAGCTTTCCATATTACTCTGTCCTCTAAAATTTGCTTTTGCATCAATTCTGTTATCGAATGAAAATCGACAACATCAATCACATACATAATGTTGCTCTCTTTGAACATGCTTTTAATTTCATCTACATCAGCCCTTGATAACTCTTTTCCACCATCAAGAGCAATATCAATATCTGCCATTGGTCTATTAGTTCCTCGAGCTCGAGATCCAAAAAGATATATTTTAACGTCTGGCATTAAAGCTGAAATTACAGCAATAATTTTTTGTTTTATTTTTTCGTCTAATTCATTCATAGTTTTTCCAATTTTATACTCAGATTTGAAATAATGAGTTTTTATATTGCTTCAATGTATCAATGTTTGTTTGAAAATCAAAATCAAACTTCACTTCCAAAACGATCTTTAAGCGCCTGACCAACCAACTGTTGACGTTGATAAGGCGATGGATGAGATGGGCACAGTAACCCACAAACATTATACAAACCTGAAAGTATAAAATGCTCTGAGCTGTTCATGTACTCTGCAATTTTAAGCATAACTTTTTGCACTTCAGGATCCTCAGCTTGCATCTTTGCATCAGTTTGAAAATTTTGAACAAAATCAAAAGAGCAATTGCTGATAAAATGATCCTTTGACCACAAATGGTACCCTGCTTGTAAAGCTTGCATGCTTGCATGTTGATGCGCAAAATCATCTGCCCAAAATTCTTCTGGTCTGGTACCGATCACATCATCACATAACGTTTCAATGCTTTTTGAAATCTCTGTCATTTTGGCGTATGCCATCAAAGCTAACGCTTGAGCAAAAAGCGCTTTCTTAGGTATTGTTTTTTGCGACAAGCGACAGACATTATGATACAAAAGCCCGACGTTTAACGCGGCTAAGCCACAAGGAGCTGCACTGTTTACACGATGTGCAATGATCTTTGCTCGCGCATGGTTATACTCATTTTGCTCTCGATTATAATTATGATGACCAATTTCATGCAGCAGCACATACTCAACTTGCGCAGGAGTGCAAATTCCAGCTGCCTTCATACTCATAATGATAAACGGTGGTTGTTGAAGATGTGTTCTGTGTTCATTAAACTTCGTTAAATATTCATCCTTAAGGTCATGGATAAACATAGGCGCAAAGTCACACGCATCATCAAACACAATGGTAGGAATGTTTATATCTTTGTAGCTATTTCTAAAATTTTTCTCAAATTGGTTCCATGACAATTCTGGACTGTTTGCAAAAGGAAAACATTCTTGCTCAGTTTTTGAGTCATGTAAATTTTCTGATCCAACAATTGAAACAAAACCGGAAAAAATGAATAGCATACAAACTGTTAATTTATTCTTAAACACAAAAATCCTTTTTATTGCTGCTGGCAACAACCATTATGTTGAGCAACTTTTACTATTAAATAAAAAGTTGCAGCTGCACCAGTAGCTACGAGTGTGAACTGTTTTTAGATAGGCATTATTATATCAAATTTTAATATATGTAAACATGTGAGCTTTTCATTGGACAGCCTTAATCAATCTATTATAATTGCCTCTATTCATTGAAGTATGTTTAATGGTACAAAAAAATGTTAAAGGACCGAATATGTTCAAAAAATCTTTGCTGATAGTCTGCTTACTTTTCAATCTTGAAAGTAGCGCAATGTCTCACTCATATGATGCACAAAAAGTTATGGACTCTATACCTGTTGTTTTAACTCCACGCTCGCATGACCGAGTTAAACATTGGATCATTGAAACAATGCCATTAATTTTCAATGATCTTAATCATCTATCTACAATTGATGCAACACAAACTGGACGTGTTAAAATGGAAGAAGTATTTATAGAAATTTCTGATCCTGAACACGTTACCCAAATAATTTCAGAGTGTCAAAAAGAAGAACCTTGTGATGAGCAAGATGATATTTGCTTTTGTGATCATGCTTATGAGGTAGGAGAAATCGCCTCAATCTCAGCAATAACCTCTCAGTATCATGCAACTCTTACATGGACTAACAAAAATGAAGAATCAAAAGAAGTTCAAATGATCATTCCTGATGAGATAGCTTTCAACGTAAACACAGAAGCATAACAAATTACGCGTTCTGATCCTATAATTTTTACAAAAAGAAGAAGCCTGCAATGTTAAAGTCGCAAGCTTCTTCTTTATCTTAAATTTTTTCAAAAAATTATCATTTAATTTTTTTGCACATAGGAAATAGTGGTTTGTCAAAACCATTATTTCCAAGAAGCTTTTTGCTTGTTTTCTTGAATCCAAATTTTTCATACAACGGTACTGCCGAAGATACTGAATCCAAGCGTAATTCTTTAATATCGCCTCGAACGCAAGATGCTTCTTCTACCATGTGAAGCATTTCAGTTGCAATTCCTTGACATTGATATTTTGAAGGAACACCCACCCAAGAAATATAAGTACTTGATGGGGTATTAAAAGGAGCTATTGTGTAATATAAATCTCCACAGTCTTCATCGTTTTTTGCCTTACAACGTATACGACCCTCAATGTGCGAAAATCCTGACATTATAGTTTCTTCTTCGGCTTCTGCTCTGATAAGTTCAAATTGATTTTTTGTGCGAATTTCAATCACTTTATCATATTCAAGCTCTTTTTTATCTGAATATTCACGCTTCCAAGCATCCAGATCTTGCAACAATTCATATAAATAGCGGCGTGATTGGTACTGCTTATATGACAATCCTGCAGCAACTACGGCAGCGCCTAATTTTTTCTTGTGATTACAGCAAAATTTACCAATTTTATATCCATTAGAAATCAAAGATCCACCCAAAGATTTTTGCATGCTAAATAAAGTTGATGTAAAAAATCCGCTACTGACCAAAATCGTTATTAAAAATATTTTTTGAATTTTCATAAGATCTCTAATATTTTCGACCCCCTAAGGCCAATTTTGTAATTTTATGCTTCAACACCAAAGCGATCTTGGAGCGCTTGAGTAACTATCTTGTGTCGCGTAGATTGTGACGGATGTGCCAAATCTACCGCTGCCGCTAAGTAATACCAAGGCAGTCCCATCTTGCTATAGGCTTTAATGGCAGCACATCTTGCTTGATAGACAAGTACACTACTTGGTTCTTCTTTTTGTCTTTGCGTGACATAATCTAAAGCATCTTTTCCCTCTTGTGCGTGCTGGGCAATAAATCCTTTTTTAGATGTTAGATATTGTTCAGCATGCAACACATCTTGCGTTGCATGTTGATTTGCAAAAGCGTCAGCAGCATATTCTTCAGGCTTGATAGCCATAGCCAATAGGCGACCCAGGCTTCGCGTAAAGCTACGCCGGGCAGGCTGGCTGGATTGATCACGGCTGGATTGATCTAAGAATACTAGATTTTTATAGCTCTCACAAACGCCGTGGCCTAGTTTTAAAGCCAAAAAATCTAAGCAATCACTCCTATTTAATTATCGACTATCCACATAGTACGATTTTTGGCGCTTACCGCTAAAAACCAGCGTCACCTTTTGATCGAAAAGGTGCCTATGATAATCTTAAAATAGATTATTGAATAAGGTTTTTTTAGGAGATTTATTATGAAAAAATTATTATTTTTAGGGACAGCTTTAATGTCTCTTTCGATATTTCCCATGCTCACTCCCCGCTCAGCAACAAACATTCAAGAAGAGCTAGCTCGATGCACCATAAAAAATGAGTGCCTTGACGATCTTACTGATATTTCAGCACAAGCTATGAAAGGCATGACCTTTTCAGCATCACGTGCTCATGAACTTGCACAGACACAAAGAGCATTGATTGATACACAACGCAGACTGCTTGAAACAAGTGACACTGCAGCAAAATCAACTGCGCAAGTTGCAGTAGCACACCCTTTTAGTCCAGCAGCTATAAAGACCGCCGTACTGTGGCAGGTTCAAGGTATAGCTGTAACTAAAGGTGTAGAATGGGCGCAAAAGTTAGTTTCATCTTTTGTTCAGAAAAAGATACAATCAGAACAAAAATAATTTAATTCACTACAAAAATTAAAAAACTCCCAGCGATCTTTATGTAAGGACGCTGGGAGTTTTTTAAGTAAATGAAACGAATTAGAAATTATATTGTACAAAAAATTAATTCGAAAGTGATGTAATCCATACCCATTCAATTACCTGTTTTTATCCTAATGTTTAATTATAAATCGGTAAACATATCCATATTTGTATCCACAAATACCCATATTTTCAAAAAATATAATCTACTCGCTCTCATTATTTGAAATAAGACACTTAAATCAATGATCTTATTTCATTTTTTGGCAATTATTGAAATAAGAATTAATTTCTGGCATCCTTATTTCAATAATTACGTATTTTTGAAATAAAGGAGTCTGCCCATGAGAAAAACAGGAACCTATCAAAACTTAGGATCGACCACCTATTTCATCCCAGATTTTTTACCCCCCAGCAACCCACCTTTGCAACTCACCCCTGAAATTTTAGACTTATACAGTAAAACGTTGTTAGCCCTTGGAAAACTTAATGAAATTGGACAACGAGTACCGAATGTTCAACGATTTATTAAGGCATATATTATCAAAGAAGCTCTCCTTTCTTCTTCAATCGAAAATATACATACAACAATGCTTGATGTTTTTACGCAATCTTTTGAGCCATCGAAAACATCCAAGCAAACGCAGCTTGTTATCAACTATAATAAAGCTCTGCAAGTAGCGCTAGAAATGTTACAGCAACAAAATGTACCACTCGTCTCAAAAGTATTTTTAGCTGCACATCAAACGTTAATGCAAGCTGGAGGCGGCGACCAGGCTAATCCAGGATCGTATCGAAAACAATCTGTTCGCGTTGGTAACTTGGTACCACCATCAGCGCCACACATTCCAGATCTTATCGCTAACCTTGAACGTTTTATCAATGAACCATCAGACATACCGCCACTGATCAAAGCTGGACTAGCTCATGTTCAATTTGAGACTATTCACCCTTTTTTAGATGGTAACGGAAGAATTGGCAGACTGCTGATTACGCTCATGTTAATACAAGATGATGTACTACAAACTCCAATTTTATACCCTTCCTACTATTTTAAACAACGTCAGCATGAGTATTATCAACTCTTAGATCGAGTACGAACTCACGGCGATTTTGAAGGATGGACTCTCTTTTATTTACAAGCTATACACAACAGTGCTACCGATGCATATGTACGCGCTAAAGATATCGAAAATCTGCATCAAACATTAATTGAAGAGATTTCAAAACAAAATGATTTGGTAAAAATAGAAGAAACAGCGCTCAAAGCGTTACAGTATTTGTTTGTATCACCAGTTACCAATATTTCACAACTAGCACTCAGCATCAACAAAAGTTATAACACCACACAAAAAATTATTACTCTTTTACAACAAGCCAACGTTGTGCAAGAAATGACATCTCAGAAACGTAACAAGCTTTACAAATTTCAGCCCTATCTTGAAATTTTAGAAAAGCAGTATTCTATAGAAAATGTTTAATCAATCTATTATAATGGCTTCTAATCATAGAATATGTTTAATGTCGAGGTTTCGCAAGCAACCGTAATACTATGAAATAGTCGAAATTGATTTGGAAAAAAATACAATAGAAATAAGCAAAAGAAAAATTATATCTATGGTCGTTGGCATCCGACAACATAAGCTTTGCTATTTAATTCAAGCTGTATAAATCTTTATGCTCAAGAATTAACTCAACATATTTTTTCAGCCATACAGGAGAATTTACAGCTGAATTAATTTCTGCAGGAGTCATCCAATAATACTCAGGTACTTCACGCTGTGAAGCATTAACACTTGGAATAGTAAATTAAGCGCCATCAAAGCTATCATTGATAAAGCAAAGTTAACCAATACACCTCAAGCATTATTTCCTTTTTTATAGCTCTGCTGTCGTGTCAAGATATCCAGGCTTCGCGCGAGGCTACGCCAGACACGGTCGCTTGCTTACTTTGGCGGGCAGCTTTCGCCTGTAATTTTGCATGTTAATTTATTTGCTTTCCCATTCCTTTAAAGAAATGGCCCTCCGACGCTCTGCGAGCTATGGCGGGCAAACCCGTGCACAGCTGCCGTGTGCGCCGAAGCTTTAGCGTAGGTGTAGAGCCTTGGCGAAAGCTGGTGCGCCCGGTAGGGATCGAACCTACAACCCACGGATTCGAAGTCCGTTACTCTATCCAATTGAGCTACAGGCGCATTTTAAGATCTCGTATGTTTTATTTTTGATAGAATTCAAAAAATTGAAATAACATAACCTTTTTATTATAACAAAGAGCTAATTTTTATAAAGAAAAATCAACAAGAGTATGTTTTTCTATGCTTTTTTGAGATAAACATTTCTTACGTTGCCTGAACTATTGCTGTTATTATAGTTCCAACACCACCAACAACTGTAAGATATCCTAAGAAATAAAGTGTTGCTTTGCAGTATGGACCGTCAGTATTTACAGCACACTGACAAGTATAATCCTGCGGAATATTTACCACCGCTGTTTGTGACATAGGCCGCTCTGTTACGTTATCGTTAAGTCCATCTAGCAACCTTATCCGTTCTTGCGCAACTGGCGATGGTGGTTGCGTAGAAGCTAAACTAAATGGCGGCGAATTTTGCTGAGATTCAAAAAGAGCATTGCTATCAAAGTCTCTTTCGGTAAGACTCGATGAAAAAATAGGTAAAGTTGAAAATAAAAGAGCACAGAAAAAAAATTTAAACATCTATATCCTTTATGATATCTTGCTTAATACTTTGCTAACAAGTACTACTTTAATAATGAAGAAAATAAATACAAATAAATTATGAACTATCCAGACACGAACCAATCTACAACGCCTTTAGAATTTATATCTCAAACGCCTGACAGCGACCTTCAATATGATTTTATTCCTCAAACGTTTGAAGACTATATTGGACAAGTAGCTCTGAAAGAAAAATTACAAATTTATGTCCAAGCATGCAAAGCGCGAGGCGAAGCACTTGATCATATGCTTTTATTCGGGCCTCCTGGACTCGGAAAAACAACTTTGTGCCAAATCATGGCCAACATGATGGATGTTTCAATTAAGATATGCAGTGGCCCTATGCTTGAACGAACGGGTGATTTAGTAGCTATTCTTTCTGGACTTGGCAAACATGACATTTTATTTATTGACGAAATTCATCGCACACCATCAAACGTTGAAGAAATTTTATATTCCGCAATGGAACAATTTAAAATTGATGTCATCATTGGCCAAGGGCCTGGTGCCAGAACCGTTAGTCTGCCAATACAACCATTCACACTCATTGGCGCTACAACTAAAAGCGGTGCCATTTCAGCACCACTGCGCAGTAGATTTGGAATTATTGAAGCCCTTGATTTTTATAGCCACCCTGAATTAGCACAAGTCATTTTGCAAAACGCAACACATTTAAACATAGAAATCAGTGAGCAAGCAGCTTTAATGATTGCTATTAGATCGCGCGGAACACCTCGCATTGCCAAAAAATTACTAAGAAGAATTCGAGATTTTGCTCAAGTCAAAAATAATGGTAAAGCAACCCCTGAACTCATAACTCAGACCATGCTTGCTCTTGGCATTGATGAAGATGGACTTACGAGCATTGATAATTTACTACTCAAAAAAATTCTCATCGATTATAAAGGTGGCCCTGTCGGACTCGACACTCTTGCGTCAATAACCGGACAAGATAAAGAAACGATTGAAAACGTGTATGAACCATATTTACTACAACAAGGATTTTTAGAAAAAACATCTAAAGGTCGTCAAATTCCTCAAAGCAAGATGCTTAGCATTCAAAAAAAGATATTCGGTCAAACATCGGTTTTTTGAAAAAAATAAGCCTTTCTCTCGATACTTTTTGCTAAAGCAAAACACCAGGTCCGTCGAAGCTTTTTTATCCCTCGATACATTCTGCTAAAGCAGAACACTCGGGACGAACGACGGGTGGGCGAAAGAATGCGTAGACTGGATCGAGACGAACGACATTTTTATAAATTATTTTTTTCGTCGTTCGCCCCGAGTGAAATCGCTTGCGATTTTGTATCGAGGGGTATTTGTTTTTTAATATCCTGATTCGACAAATTGCTTATAACAAGTTAGTCTAAGATAGTGTATAAATGTAGAATTGATCGATTTTTGCATATGAGGAGTCAGAAACATGTCAGGTCATTCCAAATGGGCCAATATAAAGCATAAAAAAGCTAAAGAAGACGCTAAACGGGGTAAAGAATTTACTAAACTCGTTCGAGAAATAACCATAGCCGCTAAATCAGGCGGAGACCCTGCTGGCAATCCAAGACTCCGACACCTTGTTGATGAAGCAAAAGATATCAATATGCCTCTTGAAAACATTCAACGGGCTATTAAAAAAGGTACTGGAGAACTTCCAGGTGTAAGCTATGAAGCAATCACCTATGAAGGACATGGTCCAGGCGGCACAGCAATTATCATTGAAGTTCTTACTGATAATAAAAATCGCGTTGTCGCTGAATTACGCCATATTTTTTCCCGCAATGGTGGCACGCTCGCAGAAACAGGCGCTATTGGCTGGATGTTTGAACGTCTTGGCATCGTACGAGCACATGCTCCTGCAGGACTAACTGAAGATCAAATTTTTGAAAGATTATTAGATTTTGAAATTAATGATATTTCAATTCAAGATGGAACGCTTACCGTCAGTATGCCGATTGCAAGTTTGCATGAAGTAACTGAAGCAGTAAAAGGCATGGGCATTAAAGTTGATAACTCACAGCTTGAGTGGGTTGCTAAAAACTTAATTGAACTTGATGCTGATGCTGAAGAAAAAGCATTCAATTTGCTTGAAAAAATAGAAGAATATGATGACGTACAAAACGTCTACACCAACATCGGATGAATTTCATTCGATAAATGAGTAATTTTTTATGACCCAAAGTATGACCGGATTTGCATCTGCAATTGTCGAAATTCCTATCAATGCAACAGAAAAACTTTCACTTTCGTTGCATCTTAAATCTTTAAATTCACGCTACTTTGAAGCTACGTGCAAATTGCCGTATCTCATTAACAACTGCGAAGTGTTAATTCAGCGTATTTTGAAAAAAAAATTAGAACGTGGTCATGTCTACCTCACGATTAAAATCCAACACGATTCAACCAAGCATGTTGTAATTCCATCTTTAACAACGATCAAAGGATATCTAGAAGCTATCAAAATAATTCAAAAAACTTGTGATCTCAAAGAAGAAGTGTCACTTCAGACGCTTCTCCAGCTTCCTAATATTTTGCACATCGAAGAAGAAAGCTTGAACAGTAAAGCTGAAGAAAATATTTTAAAAGCTATTGAAGATCTTGCTGACAGTCTGATTATAACACGTAAAACAGAAGGCCAAGTGCTATCAGATGATATCGAATTTCATGTAAAAGAAATTACAAAAAAATTAGCACTCATCAAAACAGCATCTGGTAAAGCTATTGTCACTAAAAAACAAGATCTTGAGACTTTGATCACTTGCTTACAAAATTCAGCAAACGAAGAACTTTCTGTAAGCAACTGTCTTTTAGATAATCAAAAAATTACACTTCTTGCTGAACTTGAAAAAATTGATATCAACGAAGAAATAGTTCGTGCAACATCTCACGTTACAAACATCGTACAAATTCTCAAAGAAGACAACCAATCAAAAGGTAAAAAATTAGATTTTACCTTGCAAGAATTAAACCGTGAAACAAACACGATTGCTTCTAAATGCTCTCAAATTTCTATCAGTTCTTTGACCATCGATATCAAAACTGATTTGGAAAAAGCTCGAGAACAAGCTCAAAACATTTTGTAAAAAAAATTAAGAGGCATGTCACCTATAAAGCGACATGCCTCTTAAAACTTCTATGCTATTTTTTAGTCTTCGTCTTCATCTTCATCATCAAAATCTGATGGAAGTTCATTAACCAAATCAGCTTCATGTAAATCTTTCTTCTCTTCTGACTCTTGAGTCTTATGACCTGATGAAATTATAATCTGGTCTTCAACTGTCGGCACATGAGTAAAAAAGAGAGACTCAATAGCTGCAACATCTTTTAAGTTAGACACTGTGTAATACTCTTTATCTGGATATGTTTCTTTAAACCATTCAATCAACTGCGCTCCGGGCCCGACACTTACGATAACATCACATCCTTCAAAGCCCTTCATCACTTCAAACCATTGCACACGGTTGTTAATCTTTCTCATCATTGCTGATTCCAATGCCTCATGACCGGTAACATAAACAGCATCAACGTTGGTGATGACAGGAACTTGAAGCGGCTTAAATTGAATTTTATGATAGTACGGTTTTAATCGTTCAACCACTTCATCCATCAAAGGACTATGAAGTCCATATCCTGCACCAATCACTTTAACTTTTCGAATCACTTCTTGCGCGCAATAATTTTGAATTTTTGAAATAGTTTTTTCAGCTCCAGCAATATAAAATGCTTTGTCGGTGTTTTGTGCAGAAACATATGCAGGCTGAGCTTCTGTTGATTTTTTTTTGCACAATTCTTCTATAGATTCCATGTCAAATTCACGGAAAATACGCAGAACGGTATAATCTTTGTCTTTCATAAATTCATCGTAAAATTGGGCATATTTATTTAAAACGTACAAAGCGTCAAAAAAGTTAAGAGACCGAGATGCATATGCCGCAGCGTATTCACCAATCCCATATCCCGCTACAAAATCAGGACGTAACCCTTTTTCATGCAAAACTTCATACAAAGAAACTTCAAAAAGATAAATCGCTAAATATGAATAACGAATTGAAGAAATTTCTTCATCAGAGGAAGCAAATAACAGTTTTACAAAATTGATGTCTGCAGTTCCTGCAGCTTGTTCAAAAAATTCCTGGACTATGCGCACTTCGTCGTAGATATCTTTACCCATCCCGACAAACTGCTCACCATATCCAGGAAAAATCACCCCAATACGTTTTGACATATATCCCCCCTACATTATTTTAAAATTCTGCTATCACTCCCGATATTCTTTTTTGTACTTCTCGAGATCCAAGCAATACCATCATGTCAAAAATAGATGGTCCAGAAATAGATCCAGTCAAAGCAAAGCGTAACAACTGTGCAATTTCTGACATTTTATAGTTATGCAACTTACAGAATGCTTTCACTTTTTCTGATAGCTGATGCTTTTCAAATTCAAGATTTACAAACTCTTGTTGCAACAACTGTAAAATAATGACTGAGTCTTTTTCAATCAATTTACGTAAATTTTCCCAATCATAGCTTGCTGGAAGGTTATATGATTTTACAACCTGATCGTATAACTCTTTTAAGGTACTTGATCGATCCTGGTACAAAGTAACCCAAGCTTGACGCTGCTCGTCTGTTAAATCTGGAGTATCTTGAGCAATATCTTTTTCCAAATCTTTTGCAAAAAGCTCTATGATTGCAGCTGGTGTTAGTGCTTTAATGTAAAAGCTATTAACCCACTTCAATTTTTCAATGTCAAATTTTGCACCGCTACGGTTAATGCCATGCAATGAAAAATGCTCAATCATTTCTTGCTGTGTAAAAATTTCTTGATCCCCATGAGACCAGCCCAAGCGAACTAAATAATTGCACAAAGCTTGAGGCAAATATCCTTCTTTTTTATATTCAACCACCGATGTAGCACCATCCCGTTTACTTAATTTCTGACCTGATGGTCCTAAAATTAAAGGAATGTGCGCATAGCTCGGAGCCTCATATCCAAATGCTTGATATAATAAAATCTGTTTTGGAGTGTTGAAAAGATGCTCTTCGCCACGAATAACTTGAGTGATTTGCATTTCGTTATCATCGATAACGTTGGCAAAATTATAGGTCACCGTTCCATCAGATCGCAAGAGAACAAAATCATCAACCTGCTCTGCTGGAATTGAAACTTGCCCTTTAATATCATCTGCAAAGATAAAATTTTCGCTGTCGATAACTACTTTAAACCGAACAACAAATGGTTTCTGGTTTGATGAATCACTGTCTACTAAAGCACGACATCTTTTATCATACTGATACGTATCTTGACGTTCCTGAGTAGCTTCACGTTTTTCTTGAAGTTCAACTTCTGTGCAAAAACATTTGTATGCTTTATTTTCTTTAAGCAGTTGCTCAGCAAACTGTCGATACAGTTCCATGCGAGACGCTTGATACATAAGTGGTTCATCTGAAATGATACCCGTCCACGCTAGACTTTCCATCAATGAGTGTTCGAACTTTTTCGTCGATCTGACCACGTCAGTATCTTCAACGCGGATGAGAAATGTTCCGTTGTGATGTCGTGCAAACAACCAATTAAAAAGTGCTGTTCGCAACGAGCCGATGTGTAAATTTCCTGTAGGCGATGGCGCAAATCGCACGCGCACAGGTTTGTTATTTTGTGGATTCATATATTTTTTCGATATTTCTCACTCAATAGTTACTAATGTAGTAATTATTAGGCTACTATTAATTTTTCTTTAGCTTGCTCAACCCATGGAGATTTCAAGAGAGCTGATGCGCTTTCACTCGCAACCAATTGCTTAAATGCTTCTTGTGATTTTTCAACATCACCAGCATATAAATAATAAACTCCAAGATTATACAAAGCTTCCTGGAAAGCAGGGTTTGAACTATCTTCTGCTATCACCGTTAAATCTTGCAAAGCCTGTTTTTGAGCATCTTCCTGCTTACTGTCAAAGCCCATTTTGATGCGTTTCATTTGAAACAAGCTACTCATTGCAGAATTTTTTGGCATTTGAGCCAAAGCTTCATCAAGAATTTTAAGAGCTTCCTGCAAATCATTCGTTTTTTCAAGAATGACTTGAGATTTAAAAATTAAAAAATATGGAGCAAGATATGAGCTCATATGTTCTTTATGCAGTGCGTTCAATAAAGTTTCAGTATCCTGCCATGCTTGCTCAATTTTTTCTTGATCTTTTGCCAAGTCTAAGCCTTGCGTGACTTGCTGTGAATGTGTAAATGATTCGACAACTTCACTTAAAGCTACAAACGCACGCTCTTCACGGCTTTGTACATATAATTTATTTAGAAAATAACCTCCACCAAGAATAGTTACGATCGCTACTCCGATTAAAACTTCTTTAGCGTATTTTGCAGAGAATTGTCCTTGCAGTGTTGCATAAAAAGATGAAACATTTTTTTGAAATTTTGGATGCATGCTCATAATAAAATCCTACCTTGAATATAAAAAAGTAACCTTTTTTGACTACCTCAAAATTACCACAGACACGAAAAATTTCAATAAAAACAACCCGAATTCAAATATAGATGCGGCAATCAAGACGTTAATCTTGTTCTTATAAATGCTTCTAATAAAAATAGGCACTCTTTTAAGTGCCTATTTTTATTTATAAACCGCTAACGGTCGATTATTCTTTTTCGCTTGGAGCTTGCTCTGAAGCCTTGCTTTTGCGAGCTTCTTGAGTTTGACGTCTTTGATTTCTTAAAACAAGTCTGTCAGCTTTTGTCGCTATAACTTTAACACCTTTGTAAAATCCACTTTCCAAACATACAATGTGAGGCATTACAGGAACGCCACTGTTTGGGCAATGTGTGAAAGTTTGAACTTCTAGGCCTTTGTTAGCAGAACGTTGATTGCGACGAGCCTTCGACGTTTTTCGTTTGGGACATGGCATGTTGTATTCCTGATTTTTTAAGACGTTTAAATTTTAAAGATTCCAATGAAATTGCTTCAATATCATAAGAACAATATACAAAAATACGAGTCAAAAAGCAAAAGTTTCTGCGTACGCAGTTATTTTAAGCAAAAGTCGCTCGACCTAATACCATGTAAGAATGCGGTTTTTTCGTAAATCAACCCCTAAAAGCGTAGATACCCAGCCCTACAACGTCCAACTCGTGGAAATTTTTCTGCTGTCCACTCTTGCAGGCCACCATCAAATACCCGTATCCGAGTAAATCCGAGCTTGCTGAGCATCTCAAAAGCATACCGACTCAAAGGGCAATGCAAGCTGGCACAATGAAGAACAATATTAGCATCCTTACGCCAATCTTGAGATTTTTTTGTCAGAGTATGAAGAGGAACATTGATTGATCCAGGAATATGACAATCTGAGCAAATCGATGGGGATAAAACATTAATAACGAGCAAATTTTGATTTTTGTAAAATTTTCGCCTGTTGTTGCCTTTAACCGATTGTCCAGTTTGTGCTTGCATCTCTACTTGTAGGTCTTTTGCTGAAATCAGTGGCATCTCTACAAAGTCTGCCGCAAGACCTTGATGCGGATAAACAGTTAGGAAAACCAAACTAAACATTTTTGAAATTTTCATCTTACTCCCCAAAACAAAATTCGAATATTTCAAAAAAACCGTACCAAAAAGGCGGTCATAATTTCAAGAATTTATCAAACCCGTTTCCATAAACCAATGGAATCCTGACAAATTTTACCATCAAGGCTCAGACTAAACAGTTTTGATTGTAAAGCATCAATACTTACCCCAACCTTTGAAAGCAAAAACTCCGCGGTGACCGGCGTAACTGTGTAATGCAAGATAGATAATTCAACCTCATCAAAGTTAGAGAGATCAGAAATAGCTGATTTGGGTCCCTGCTTACGAGGGGATGACGATACATCGTCATTTTTTATTTTTTCAGAATCAGCCAAAATCTTCATTTGAACTTGAGCGACTTTTCCAGGGTAAGACAGTTCATCTAAAATATCTTGAGTGCACGTTACCAGCTTGGCTCCTTGTTGAATTAAATCATGACACCCAGCACTGAGCGGATCAAAAATTGGTCCCGGCACAGCAAACACTTCACGCCCTTGCTCCAAGGCAAACTGCGCAGTGATTAAAGCGCCACTTTTAGATGCAGCCTGAAGCACTAAGCAACCTTTGGAAAGTCCAGATATTATTCGATTACGAATAGGAAAATTATAAGGAAATGAAGCCATATTCATCGGAAAACAGCTGACAATCAAACCACCATCGTACACAACTTTCTCAAAAAGTGGTCTATTTTGCGGAGGATACACATGACAGAGTCCAGAACCAACTACCACAATCGTTTTGCCTTTATGATTAAGTGCTATTTGATGCGCGTAGGTATCAGCACCAGCAGCTCCACCACTGACAACGACCCAACCATCTTCAATCATCGGCACGACGAGCATCATTAAAGCATCGTCCACATATCTATGAGCTTTGCGAGCACCCACACAAGCGATCGTTTTTTCATTTTCAAAAAGACGCACGTCACCTTGGCAATATAAAACCAAAGGAGCAGCATCAATCTGTTTTAAGAGAGCTGGGTACTCAGGGCACCACAATGTAATGACTGTAACGTTATGTTGCTCTACAAGTTGTAATTCTTTGTGCAAGCGTGCCATATCTTTAAGCCCAGCGACAAGCAACGGTGTTTTATCTTGGGGAAAACCAAGACCTATAAAATCTTGTGCTGTATAGGTATAAATCTCTGGCAACTTTTCTACCGTTATTTTTTCAATCAATTGCTGCACAAACTTTGGATAAAGATTTTCGATAAGTGATAGATGTAAAATGGTATGCTCTGTATTCATAAAAATTATTATTTTTCCGTGGTATTAAAACGAAAAAGGTAGCAAGTTTTTACACCTGCTACCTTTTTTTACATATTTAAAATGGATTATTCTTTTTCAGATTCTTGATCTCGCTGCTCGCCGTCTGACTGCTCAGCTGGCATACCTACAAAGGCAACGACTGATGAAAGCTCTTGCGAATCATCCAGACGAATTAATCGAACACCCTGAGCTTGACGGCCCATAGTGCGAACTTCTTTTGGAGAAATTCTGATAATTTTTCCAGCTTTATCAATCAACAAGATTTCTGAATCATCGCTCACGTGTACTAAACCAATCACATCACCGTTACGTGTACCTGTTGGAATAGTTCTAACACCAACACCACCACGATGTGCTACACGGAAATCTTCAATCTTAGTTCGTTTTCCATAGCCACGAGCTGTTGCAAACAAGATATCGCGATCATCGCTAATAACTTCCATACCAACGACAGCGTCATCTTTGCGTATGCGAATACCGCGTACACCTGCAGCCTGACGTCCCATGCTACGAACTTCTGATGCTTTAAAGCGAATTCCTTGACCTAATTTAGTTGCGATTACAATTGAATTATCTTCAGTGCACACTGAACAGAAGACAAGCTCGTCACCTTCGTTCAAGCTTAATGCTCGAATTCCAGTACAACGAATTTTAGTAAAATGATCACCGAGTGTACGCTTAACGCTTCCATCACGAGTTACCATCACGACATATTTATCTGCAAGGTCACCAGAATCAAGTAATTTGACAACGTATTCACCTTCTTGAAGAGGCAATAGATTTACCAATGCACGACCCTTAGAGATACGTGAACCTTCTGGTATTTCATACACCTTCATGCAATACACACGACCAAAATTACTAAAGAATAGTAAGTCGCCATGAGTTGTGGTTACAAACAAATCTTGTACGATATCATCGAAATCATCGAGTGATGCCATACCCATTTTGCCTTTTCCGCCACGATGCTGAACTTCGTATGTTTTAAGAGTAACGCGCTTGATGTAACCTTTACGAGTTAACGTAACAACCACATCTTCTTCTGGAACTAAATCAAGATCTGAAAGTAAATCGATCGGACCTTCAATTCTGCTACGACGCTTGTCACCATATTGCTCTTTAAGCTCAACAAGCTCTCTAACTATTTCTTTATCAAGAACCGCTACGTCTTGCAAAAGAATTTGCAATTGAGCAATGAGAGTTTTTAATTCTTTTGTTTCTTCATGTAATTTTTCTTGCTCAAGACCAGTCAAACGCTGAAGTCTCATTTCAAGAATCGCTTTAGCTTGTTCTAAAGACAACATATAAACATCGTTTAACTTCTCAATTGCTTCTTGTGCTGATTTTGAAAGTTTTAAAAGTTCAATAACTTTATCAATGTTATCAAGCGCAATCAAAAGCCCTACCAAGATGTGTTCACGTGCTTGAGCTTTTTTCAAATCATACTCAGTACGTCTCATGATGATCGTACGACGATGAACTAAGAACTCATCAAGGATACGACGTAAAGAGAACACAATCGGTTTGTTATCAAGAAGCGCTAACATCAAGAAAGATACTGTTGTTTGAAGCGATGTATGTTTATACAGCTGATTGAGCGTAACGCTTGGAATATCGCCCTTTTTGAGCTCAATGACCAAACGCATACCTTTTTTGTCAGACTCATCACGAATATTTGAAATACCTTCGACGATTTTATCTTTAACTAAGTCAGCGATCTTAATGATCAATTCAGATTTATTAACTTGATACGGTAATTCGGTAATCACTAATTGTGTACCTTTTTTACCTTCTTCTTCTGCAACCACACCGCGCAACACTAAGCTGCCACGACCTGTTTGATATGCTTTTACAATTCCTGCGCGACCACAAATGATACCGCCTGTTGGAAAATCTGGAGCAGGAATTAAACGAAATAATTCGTCATCTGAGATATTTTTATTTTTTAAAATTGCGAGGCAACCATCAATTACTTCACCAAAGTTATGTGGTGGAATCGATGTAGCCATACCAACTGCAATACCTGCAGTACCATTGACTAAAAGATTTGGAAATTTTGTTGGAAGTAAAATCGGTTCAACAGTTGATTCATCAAAGTTTGGAACGAAATCAACGGTTTCTTTTGAAATATCAGCAAGAAGCTCTGAACATATTTTTTCCATTCTTACTTCGGTATAACGCATCGCCGCTGCATTATCACCATCAACAGAACCCCAGTTTCCTTGACCATCCAAAAGAGGATATCTTTTTGAAAAATCTTGAACCATACCAACCATGGTGTTGTACACAGCTTGATCACCGTGCGGATGGAAACGTCCGAGCACTTCACCCACAACGCGCACTGATTTGTGATATGATTTATTATAAACGAATCCTAAGCTATGCATCGTGTAGACTACACGACGGTGAACTGGTTTTAAACCATCACGAACATCGGGAATTGCCCTTGATACAACAACAGACATTGCATAATCAAGAAACGATGACTTTAACTCATCTTCAATTAAAATCGGGGAAATTTCAGGTTTTTTATTTTCTTGATTTGTATCAGAACTCATTGCAATCCTCTTTGAAAACATTCAATTTTGTTTAATCTACTATGCGTAGTATTTTCTTGTCAATATCATAAAGATCTATAAGTACAAGGATACTACAAGCAGACAAAAACCACAAGGATAGAAGAACTCAGAACGGTTGCATAAACTTTATATTTATCTTGAAGCTGCTTTGACTAAACTGTGCTTCTTATCATCGCCAGAAAGCCTCCAAAAAACTACCCCTTGAAGCAATTTCTGCCGAGCATAATCAACCTTAGCTTTCACTGAACGCTCATCATCATAACTCACAAAAATGCCATCATCTGGGCAAAACACATAAGGAACGTGAGACTTTTTATGCCACTTGGCATGGCATGCTGGATTGTCGATATATAAATCTTTAATTTTTTCATAGCGCAAAGAACCTGTTTTTTCAGTGCGCTCAAAAAGTGATCCTATTTTTTCCTGAGTTTTATCAAATACATGACCGTACAAAGGAATTCCAAGCACTAATTTTTCTGGCGATACACCTGAATCGATCAAAGCATTTATCGATCCATCAACGCTATACCGTGACCATTGGTTACAAATCGGAGCATTAAGACTTACGCCTGGTGCTGTTGCCCCACCAAAGTCATATGCCATCACGTTAAACCAATCGACATACTCAGCAATGAGTCCCAACTTTAAATCTTCGATAATGCTTGGATGTACCTGAACGGCACAGGTAAATATCGATTTTCTGCCTAGCTTTTTAGACCGCTTATGTAATTCTTTTTTAAACAATGCAACCATATCATGATACGCCACAACCATATCACCTGAAACGGTGCTTCCTGGCCATTCCCAATCTAAATCAATACCATCAAACAATTCTGAGTACAGGAAAGAATGCTGTTTTTCTGACCCATCTCCAGAATGATTAAAATTATATTCATACTCATCAAGCAGCTTTACCGCAGACTTTACAAATTGTTTGGTCATACCGCCTCGAGCAATTTCAGGCAAATGCTTGCTATGAGATCCACCACCGATAGATAAAAGAATTTTTAAATGTGGATGTTTTTGTTTAAGTTGCAGCAGCTCACCAAAATGGCCGCCAGCTTTTTTTCGATGCTCAAAATTAGCACCAACGTCTGCCCACGGGTCAAGCAGCTCACATAGACCAGTGCTTGGATTTGGTTTAGCAAATGCATAAATTATATGGGTAAGCGTTTTGGCAATCGGCTCAATATCTGCAACCTTGTACTGACCATATTTATCCCAACTAGCAAAATATGCGGCAACAATCTTTCCCGGCTTAACCTTGCTGTACCGATCAGGAACTGGCGTTGGACATGCTGCCTGCGTAAAACAAATAGCATGCGTTAAAAAAAGAACGAACATTAAAAAGCTGGTCGCAACAATTGAAAACCTCATAAAACCCCCATTTTTAGACTTGCCTAAGGATCCACGAACGTGTATCCCTGGTAACTTGTATCAATAGTAACAATTGCTAAATCGAAAATTCAAGAGTATTAAGCGATTTTTGCAATATTAATTCAGATAGAATTGTCGCGAGGTGACAAAAACGAACAATTTGTCACGCAATGATTAATGCGCATTGATCGATATTTTTTAATATCGAATTCGTATTTACAAAACTAAAGTAATACCTTAAACTACCTGCATGAAAAAAATAAATTTGCAGCAATTCACCCCTGACAAAATCAGGAACTTCTCAATCATTGCCCACATTGATCATGGTAAATCGACTTTAGCAGATCGACTGCTCGAAATTACCGGTACCCTTTCAACACGTACAGGGCTCAACGTGCAATTTTTAGATAAGCTGCAAGTTGAAAAAGAGCGCGGCATCACGGTCAAAGCACAAACCGCCTCAATGTTTTATGATTACAAAGGTGAAACCTATCTTTTAAATTTAATTGATACACCAGGACACGTAGATTTCAGTTATGAAGTCTCTCGGTCACTGTACGCATGCCAAGGGGCTTTGCTCCTTGTTGATGCTGCTCAAGGTGTCCAAGCTCAAACAATGGCCAACTTTTATTTAGCATACGAGCAAGATTTAAAAATCATTCCATTGCTCAACAAAATAGATTTGCCTAATGCAAACGTTCCAAAAATAGCTAATGAGCTGTACAGCTTGTTTGATTTTATGCCAGAAGAAATTATTTCATGCTCAGCCAAAACAGGCGTCGGCATGAATGACATCTTGGAAGCTATTGTCACACGTATGCCAGCTCCTAAGTCCGATCGTGATTTACCTCTTAAAGCCCTTCTTTTCGATTCATGGTATGACGAATATCGTGGAGTCATTTGCCTTGTTGCAATCAAAGACGGTATTTTGAGAAAAGGGGATCACGTTTATCTTCATCAAAGTAATTGCAAACATGAAATTTTAGAGCTTGGTTTAATGTACCCTGAACAACTTGCAATGGATGCTTTGTATGCCGGACAAGTGGGCTACATCATCACTGGAATGAAAACAATTAAAGAAGCGCGCGTTGGAGATACTGTTTCTATCAGCAAAACCAGCGTTACGCCGTTTCCAGGATTTAAACCTGCAAAGTCTATGGTATTTGCCGGAATTTTCCCCGTTGAAAGCACAGAGTTTGAACTTCTTGCAGAAGCAATTGAAAAATTAACCCTCAACGACGCAAGCGTAAACGTTGAGAAAAAAACAAGTACAGCTCTTGGCCTTGGATTCCGTTGTGGATTTTTAGGACTATTGCACATGGATGTTTTTAAACAACGTCTTGAACAAGAATATGATTTAAGCATTATTGCTACATCGCCAAGCGTTATGTATCACATTGATTTAAATCATGATCAAGGCAGAATTTCAATTGAAAATCCTGCCGACTTTCCAGATCCAAACAGAATTAAACAAATCTTAGAGCCAATGCTTCTAAGTACCATCATTGTACCAAAACAGTACCTAGGAAACGTTTTAGCTTTATGCCAAGAGAAACGTGGCATTCAAAAAGATATGTCCTTCCTGGATGAAGATCGTGCTGTTTTAAGCTACATGCTACCGCTCAACGAAGTCGCAACTGATTTTTATGACACGCTTAAATCAATCAGCTCTGGATACGCAAGCTTTGATTATGAGCCTGCAGGTTATGAAGTATCTGATTTAATCAAAATGGATATTTTGCTCAATGGTGACCCGGTAGACGCACTTTCTGTGATAGTACATCGCAGCAAAGCAGATAAAATCGGTCGAGAATTAGTAGAAAAACTTGCAAAAGTTATCCCGCGCCAAATGTTTGAAGTCATTATCCAGTCTGCAATCGGCGCAAAGATTTTATCACGTGAACGTATTTCTGCTCTTCGTAAAAACGTGACAGCAAAATGTTACGGTGGTGACGTTTCTCGAAAACGAAAACTTCTTGAAAAACAAAAAGAAGGTAAAAAACGTATGAAACAAGTTGGTACCGTTTCTGTTCCGTCAGAAGCATTCTTAACAATCTTGAAAAAATAGATTTATTTCAGCCTAGTTTGCACTTCCAAAAATACAGATAAAGCCTCCAAAAATAGAGCTGATGCTGTATAAAAAAGCACAACTACATCATAGTCGGTAATCATCACGCCATCAAAATGAGTGATGATATCACTGATATTTGCTATCGTATCAAGCACTTGTCTTCGTTTATGTAACTCAGCATGTGGTTCAGATAAATCGGAAAGAAATTTTTTAATATACCGGCCGTCAGGTTCAAAGCCTCGCAAATTGGTTACATCAAAAGCTTCTTTAGTCTCTTTTAGCAGCTCACTGACAGCATCAACATCAATTTTGACGGGCTTGGTCTTGACTGCCAAGCATTTTTTTTGAAGTTCTATTATTTTTTGAATTTTCACATGGTGATCATGTGTTAAAAACTCTTTTTGCCGCAACAAATTATTCATTTCAACACATAATTGGACGATGTCTTTAACGTCTTGATTACCACTATCTGATCGTATTTTTGAGAGTATTAACATTAAGCTTGAAGAAATTTGCTTGAGAAAGTTTTGAGACGATACTGAAATCCTGACTGGTTTTAAAGTAAATGAACGCTCAAAAGTGCCACTGCCAGCCTGCAACGTTAAAAAGAAGCCACAAACTATTCCAAAGAGTCTGTAAAATCGTTTATATATCAAATTCATATTCCGTCCCCTAGATTTCTGATATACTTAGGATAATCAAATTTGAATTGCGCTTTCAATAGTTACCAAAAAAACATTTTGGTTGATTTTTTTAAGGCGCACAGTAAATTCAAAAAAATAAGGAAGCCTTAATTATGAAAAATGTCTCAGATACGCTTGATACTCATAGTACCCAGATCCATACAGCCGACAATCCAGTTTTTTCAGGAAATATTTATATTTTCGCAGCTTTTGACATTGGGTTCGATATCGACTTCAAAGCAATAAAACAATGTAAAGAAATTCAGACTGGTCACGTACACGTATCGAAATTTTTCAAACACTATCACCTTCCTTTAGAAATTGAACTGCCTCACCCTCATGAAAATTCACGATGCATTAGCAGCAAAATTCATCAATTCGGTGCAGTTTCACTCACCTACAAAGTTCCAGTATCAGAAACACTACAAGATTTACGAACAACTCTGGTTAAGCTTGATGAAAAATATCAAAAACAAAGCGTTAATGATGCATACTCAATTTATAAAAAAATAAAACCGTTTATCGTTAAACCGAATTTCTTTCATCTCAAATCGACTTATACCGTTATACAAATCAACATCAACAAAAATATAACTGGTGGCGAAATAAAAGAACAATACGGTCACGACATAGCATCGCTTCTTCGCTTTGAAACTGAATCACTTTCAGATTTTCAAAAAGAAGCAATCATCGATTCGTCAGTTGGTTACTTTAAAAAAGATCTAATCATTATCGATACTCAAGCGGCATTTGTGTACGACCCTCAGTACAAAGAACTTTTAGATTTCTTTGAACTCGGAAACATTCAACAGCTTGAGCTTCATTATTTCGATAAACTTTTAGATAAACAACTCGCAACATTGTATGAACGCAAAGTTCAAAACTTACCGTTGCTTTCATACATGCCATTTATTGGGTCACGTTATTTTGATCCGATTGGTGATTTGAATAAATTAAAAGTAGATATCTCTGTGATCACAGAACGCCTTGAAAGCAGTATTAAACTTGCTGGTGAAGCCTACTTCTCAGAAATTTACGATCTGATAATTAAACAGCTTGATTTACGAAGCTGGCAAAAATCTATCGATAAAAAATTAAACATTATCAAAGAGATTCGTTACGTGTATCAAAATAAAGTTGATGCAAATCGAGAAGATTTAATTTCTATTTTAATCGTTACATTAATTATGATTGAAGTCTTTCTTGCGATGATGAAGTAATTCTGCTAACAGCAGCTCCACTATTATCTGACAAAACTGATGAACTGTTATCAGAAGCTTCTTGCACAGCCTTTCTCCATTCATCTACTGCTTGCAAAGTCTTTGGAGTTAACTCTTGACCCTTACGGTCTCGCGTCAAAGAATCTTCAATGACAGACTCTAGCTGCTGTATAAATTTATCATAATCTTCAATAGTTTTTGAGGCAGAATTTTGATTTTTAATTGATTGCGCTAATAAATCTTGTTGCTTTGAAGTTTTCACAAAGTTAGTGTAACTAATTCGCACAATATTTAATGCAGAAACAACACAATTTAACACAGCGCAATTATTATTATTTGAAGCTCGTGAACAAGCTAAAGTAGCTAGTTGAATCGTTGCAACGCTTATAGGAGCATAGATATCTTCTGCAATTTTGCGTTCTGAGTAATTTTTTCCAAGAGCTCTATGAAATGAAGAGTTTGATGAGCAATTACTGTGCGCCTCTAAAGCAGATGCTAGTAAAGAAATGCCAACAGCGCCAAGCTCTAATCCTTTTTTAAAGTCCTGAGAACACATGATATTTTTGTAAGCACCAAAAATAAATAAAGCTGACCAAATTAATTTTTTATTCATGTTACATAAAATTAAGTATCGAAATAAATAAATTCGCATTGTTAGCCTTATCTATTTCTTTATAAGGATAACACTTGCCACAAAAATCTATGTGTGAACTATCTTCTTTCAGTAAAGAACAAGTCAAAAGACTTAACTGCGCAGTAACAAGTAAAGCTGGTCCAAAATTACGTGCAAGAATTTCGATATTTTGCTCATAATCATTTTCATACTTTGGACATTTCATGCAACTTATAGTTTTCACAATAGATACAACATTCATGCCATTCATAACTTTTTCCATTACTTCAGAAGATTCAACCTCTTTGCAAAGACCCAAACACAATATGACTGACAAAAGTAATTTTTTATTCATATAATCCTTAACTGTTTCCTTAATTTTTTATACAGCGACTGAAACTTTTGCTGGACGCAAAACACGATCTTTCATCGTAAAGCCTTTTGAAAGAACTTCAACGATATCGCCCGATTGATGTTTGTCAGATTGCACTTGCATCACAGCTTCATGAAATTCCGGATCAAATGTTTCGGTAGATTTCATTACAACGACATTATGTTTTTGCAGTAATTTAAGTAATGCTTGATATGACATTTCAATTCCAGCAGTATTAGCCTCACTCTTTTGTTTCAACGCCATTTCAAACGTATCAACAAATGACAGTAACTCGAAAAGAATCGATTCTTTTGCTATCTCAGCAGAGCGAGCTTGATCGCGTTCAGTTCTTCTTTTAAAATTTTCATATTCAGCAGAAATTCTTTTACATTGATCTTTCCAGATTGAAAGTTCAGCAACGCACATTGATATTTCATCTTTAGAGCCTTGAAGATTTTGATCTACTTCTTCGTGATTATTGTTTTGTTCGACTTGATCTTCTAGATCGTGATCGCAGCAATTTTGATTCTTTTTTTCTGATTCCATAAAAAGACCTTTTCTTGATACTAAGATTATGTAACACTAAACAATGTAACAAAAAAAAGGCCAAAGAAAAAGACTTTTACGTTAACATAAAAACTATGCTTAACAAGTAAAAAGCATCTTAAGTAAAAATAAAAATACGTACATTAAAATATAAATTTTAAATATTATGAAATTAAAATCATCTTTTTTGATTCTTGCTCTCTTTGTCATTGTTTCGTCACAAAATATGTATGGTATGTATACAACTTTTGGAGCACCATCCATATCATTTCCAACTCCTCAATATGCCACCAAAGATCTCAAAACAGTTGGAGCTTCACTTTCATATTATAAATCAGAAAATTCTTACGATTGTAGCGGACAAAAAGTTGGCCTCCTTGCGTATCAAGGAACAGAAACACTACTTAAACGAATTATCGATCGATCATTACCTTTCAACGATTCTCAGTCTGTAGGAAAAGCTTTAATTTCAGGACGCCTAACAGCGACAAGTGGTGCTTTTTGGTACGTTCAAAACATTGGCGAGCATTTTTATTTCACTTTCGTATCTTCATTGTCATACATAAAGCTACAAAATCTACTTATTGCACCAGCAAAAAACAATTGCTTACTTTTGTCTGAAACAGAAATTGATGCCGACACAGAACTTAAAAAATATCTTAATACATTAAATAAACTAATTTACGACAAATCATTAGGTGGAAAATTTTATGATGCAACTATAGGACCTACCTATTTCACCATAGGTTATGCACAAAACTTTCAAAATTTTACACATATCGATTTTATTGATTTTTCTATTAAAGCGGGCTTTGCTTTACCTGAAACGAATATCGAACCTCAGACAACTGCCTTGTTTGACATTGCAACTAATGATATTGGAGCTATACGACTGCCTATTCAAGCAAGTGCTACTGTCGGTTTATATGATTGGCTAAACATAGGAGCAACGGGAACGCTTATGCCGTATGCCCCAACGATTCAAAGAATTTCTCTTCCTACGACAAGAGATAACAATCTCGTTTTTTTACCAGAAAAAGGATTTTGCGCCATATACCATAGACCATTTGTTTACGCAGGCGCTTACATTGAAGCAGAACATTTTATTCCAAGAGTTTCACTATTTACAGGAGTTTCTTACAGCAAACAATTTAAAACTACCTATCAGTCTTGGGATAACGATAAATTCCCCAACAGCATTATCAATGCTTTCCCTGTGCACAGACCATGGGAGATGATGTGGCTAACCTTCTCGGCAGAAATTGATTGTTACGCCAGTGAAGATAAAAAATGTTTGCCACAGCTCAAATTAGTTTACATCCTTCCCGTTTATGGAAAGTCTACTTTTAAAACTTCAGTAATTTCAGGACAAGCCAACTTAAGCATTATGTATGATTTTTAACAAACAAGTTTGTCAAACTAGTTTGTAACACATTAATGTGTTACACGCCCATTTTGCTACGTAATTGTCCAACCAATTCAATATTTTCTTGCAACACTGATTCATCTTCATCCGATAAGTTTACCGATCTTTCAAGCTCGTGAATCATACTATCGATTCGATCAATCATTTTTTGTAAATACTCACGATCCTCGTTGTAGACTCTGTTTATATTAGACTTGCCAATCATGCTACCGTACACATCACTGAGCACAGTTAGCTCAGATAAAACATCAGACAGTACCGCACCTAAGCCTTCTGCGTTACCAGATGAGCCTTGCAGCATTCCTTCAACAGCTATCAAACCTTCCTGCATCCGCTCTGTCAGTGACTGAGGAGCTCGAAAATCAACCATCGGATCAATTGTGCGATAATGAGTGCTGTGCATGTGCGAAAACACCCTGCCAGTCTGCATAATATTGAAAAACAATATCAAATAAAACATACTTTGCTTGTTCATAAAAACCTCCATTTCTAGTCCGCCATAGCCAATAGGCGACCCATGCTTCGCGTAAAGCTACGCCGGGCAGGCTGGCGGATCACCCTAATAAACCTCCATTTAAAAGTC